>NZ_JAPWCC010000006.1:0-91009 GCF_041433735.1 Gemella sp. 20925_1_85
ATTTATTATAACATCACATTTTTAAAATTTCATTTATGTTATTTAAATATGTGGGTCAAGTGAGGGTCAAAAGGCAAAACAAAAAGCCTTAAACGTTGATACTTTAAGGCTTCTCTAACTTTATTATTTAGTTTCTCTGTGTAAAGTCACTTTTTTTAATCTTGGACAGTATTTTTTAAGTTCAATACGGTCTGGATTATTTCTTTTGTTCTTTTTAGTAATGTAGTTTCTGTCACCACATTCTGTACAAGCTAATGTTACATTTACGCGCATTAATATAACCTCCTATAAAATTTAATCTTAACAACTTTTTCATACAACAAAATATATTATAACATTACTTTATAAATATTTCTAGTATAAAATACAAAATTTTTAAATTTTTTTAAAGGAAAATTTTTTTGACGTAAAAGTTATCTACTGATTATTCACCAAATACTTTATAATAATCTTGTTTGAATTTTTCAATACCGATATCAGTTAAAGGGTGTTTAACCATTTGTTTAATTACATTATATGGAACAGTAGCAATATCACATCCTAATTTAGCACATTCTGTAACGTGAATTGGATTTCTCACACTCGCTGCAATAATTTGTGTATCAATATCATTATTCGCAAAAATTTCTACTATTTCTTCGATTAATAATAGTCCATTATGAGCAATATCATCTAATCTACCTAAAAATGGAGATACATAAGTTGCTCCTGCTCTTGCAGCTAGTAAAGCTTGAGTTGGGCTAAAAATTAACGTAACATTAGTTTTAATCCCCTCTTTTTTCAGTACATTCACCGCTTTTAGACCATCTTCTGTCATAGGAATTTTAACTACCATATTAGGATGAATTTTAGCAATTTCTCTAGCTTCCTCTACCATATCTTTCCAATCAGTAGTCGTCGCTTTAACTTCTCCACTTATTGGTCCATCTACGATTGACGCAATCTCCTTAATAACTTCTTTGAAATCACGTCCTTCTTTAGCTATTAAAGATGGATTAGTAGTAACTCCACAAACTACCCCTAATTCATTAGCATTTTTAATATCTTCTACATTGGCTGTATCAATAAAAAATTTCATTATTATTGTTCCCCTCTCATTTGTTAATATAATAATCATAGCACATTTAAAAAACGGTTTCAAATTTATAGATTTCATTGCGTATATTTGTTTATTGTTTTTTAATTCAATATATGATAGAATAACACTATAATTAGGAGGCAGATTGATGAAGAAATTTTTAGAAAAAGTACCATATTTAATTTTTTCTTTCTTTTTATTTATAATACTCCCTCTGTGTTCTTATTTTATATCGAATAGATCAGGTATGATAATATTACTACTAATTATCCTATACCCTGTAATTAGTTTTTTAATATCGTTTCTATATGCATATAATAAAGAAGACTTTAGCTATATTTTCTCATTTATTATAGGAATTTTTTACATTATATCTTGTTTAATTATTTTAAACTTCGATATTCTTATATACGGTTTAGGATATATATTCTTCAGCCTTTGTGGTCAAGGGACTGGATTTTTAATTGGGAAGCTGCGCAGAAGTAAAAAAAGAGCTAAACAGAGTTAGTTAAATTCAATAAAAAAAGGAGAAGTGTTTTACACAGAGTAATCACTTTTCCTTTTTTATTATTTTATTTAAATGGGAGTGACTCAAAAATCGTGATTTCGGAGAAATTGATTTTGTCGAGTCACCATTAGATATCTAAAAAGCTTTTATAAAGCGAATTTAGATATCAATAAACCACTGCGTCTATGAGTTTTCATCTGAACTATGTTACATTTTTGGACTTTTGGGTCAGCTCCTATACATATTCTATATTTCATATCCTAAAAGCATTCCGCCTTCTTCTCCGTAGAAACTACAAATCCCAGAAGTAGGCACAGTTATAAATTCTACATCAGAAAATCTTTCTTTTAATTTTTCTTCTATTTTTTTACATATATTTTCGTTATTTCTATGAGTTATTACAGCTCTTCCACCTTTATATCCAGCTTTAATCATCTCATCAACCACTGTTGAAATAGCTTTTTTCTCTCCTCTTACTTTATGTAGTAAGTGTAAAGTCCCTTCATTACTCGCCTCTCCTACCATACGCATATTTAATAATCCTACAACGGCTGCAGCTAATTTAGATAAGCGTCCATTCTTCACCAGATTATCTACTTTTTCTAGAGAAAAAATAAGTTTTGTATTTTTTTGATACTCATTAATTTTTGCGACTACTTCATCGAAAGATAATCCTTCTTTAATTAGTTCATTTATCTTTAGAAGAAATAAGTCATTTTGCCCTCCTGCTGAAAGAGTATTTACAATATGAATATTAACATTCTCATTTTCTTCTTTTAACATTTTTTCGCCAATTACTGCACTATTATAACTTCCTGACATTCCACCAGTTAAAGTTAAAACTATAACATTTTCTGCACCTCTATATGCTGATAGATATGCCTCTGGACTTGGGCAAGCTGATCTTGCTGCTTCTGAACTAGCATACATTTCTCTCATCATTTCGTCAATATCTAGATCTAAAGTGTCTACATATACCTTATCCTCTATTTGCAATGAAAATGGTACCCTCTCATAAGTAACATTTTCAGCTTTATTAGGGATCTCTCTAAAATCGCATGCAGTATCAACTACAATCTTCCACTCCATCATTTACCTCCAAGTGTATTTATTTTAATTTTTCTACTAAATCATGAGTTTTTTTATATAATCTTACAGTATCACAAGCTGCAACTATTACATCTGCTAGCCCATCTCTTTTTTCTCCATTCATACACATAACAAAGTTATCGTACATTTCTTCAGAACTACCTTCTGAAGTTAAACTATTTATTGTCTTACTAATTTCTTGAATTGAAAATACATTTTTTAAACATGTGATAACTATTAATCTTGCTAATTGTTTTCGATTATATTTTTTCTTAATCGGTTTATCCAGATGACCATTTTTAACATAATTATTTATCATTGCGGATGTTAAACCTTTATCATCATCTACAATTGAGGAGCTATCTAATTGATTTACGTATAATAACACTTGATCTAAATACAAATCAAGATTTGGCAATTCAGACCATTTTGGATATACTTTGTTCAAATTTTCACCTCCTTTTTATCTAGTTTTAATAATCACATTATATAGTTTTTCAAAATTTAAGTCAAGTGATTATACAAGTGAAAATAAAAAAGATTTTGTAGTATTTACATTTACTACAAAATCTTTACACTATTTAGCTAATTTAATTTTTTTACTAATTCCTCTTCTCATGTATAGATAATAGAATAATACACCTAAGGCATAAGCAGCTAGTCCAATTATCCATCCTATCCATAGACCTTCTATACCAATACCTTGTTTAAATACAAAATAGTATGCTGTAGGGATTCCTACTAAATAATACCCGATAAACATTACAACACATATTGGTACAACTTTTTTATATCCACGTAGAACTCCTGCTAATGCTGAGGCGAATGAGTCACAAATAGCAAAGCCAATAGCGAATAATAATAACTCTGCTGTTAATGTGATTACTCCGCTATCATTAGTATAAAGATACGGGATTTTTGTATCGAAGAAAAATACTATTAATCCTGCTATACTCGAAAATATCATCCCCATTATTACCGTTAGTTTAGTGTACTCAGATGCCATTTTATAGTCTTTTGCCCCTACATGAAATGCTATAATAATTGTTGCAGCATTTGCAACACTAACTGGTAATGTATATAAAAATCCAGAGAAATTTAACGCAGCTTGATGGGACGCAATAACTGTCGTATCAAAACGTGACACCATTAAAGATAACGTTGAAAAGACAACCGTCTCAAGTGCTGTGGCTAGAGCTATTGGAATTCCTAGCTTAAAGATTTCTCCCCACTTTTCAAATCTAATTTTTTCTTTTTCAAATATTTTATACTTATTGATTTTAGGGTTTGTTAAAACTATAAATAATGCAATGAAAAATAGTACTGTATACGTCACTGAAACAGCCACTGCATTTCCTGCACCACCAAGCTCTGGCATACCAAACTTTCCAAAAATAAAACTATAAGCAAAGAATACATTTACAGGCACAGATACTATCATCATTATCATCGATAATCTTGTTAATCCTAAACTATCTATAAACGCTCGTAAAACTACATATAAGAAGATTGATAGCACCCCGAAACTTTCGTAAAATAAATAGTTCTTAGTTATTTCTGCAATATTACTATCCATACCTAACTGATCTACTATAGGTGTTGCTAAAGTATTTAGTCCAATAATCAAGATAATACTAATTATTACAGCTATGTACAGAAACTGTCTAACAACTGTAGGTATTTCTTCTTCTTTATTTTTACCAATCAACTGTGAAACTATTGGGATTAACGCTAAGACGATCGCATTTAAAGTATACATAATTGGATTCCAAATATTAACACCCATACTTACACCAGCTAAATCTGTAGGACTATAATGTCCCGCCATAAATGTTCCAATCATCCCAGATGAATATGAAATTACTTGATAAACTAAAACAGGCAATAGTAATTTAATAAAAATACTTGCACGTTCAGAAAAGTTTTTTCCTTGATGCATAAGCCCTCCTATTATTTACATAATTTTATTTTTTCAAAACACAAAAAAAATCCAAAAGCGAATTTACTTTTAGATATCATCGATTTATACTATATGCAACCGAGACTTGAATAGATTAAAAAACCGTTAGTTTAATCGACAACTCAACCTCGACAAAAACTCACACCCACAATAGACTTACTTAATGCTGCTTCCTTCCGGACCTGACATGGTTCATAAGTATTGCGTCGTAAGGTGCCTTAGTCTCAACATTACGTGTTAAACTCGACATTCCCTATTCTACCCGCATCTCGGTATTCGGTCTTGCTAAAGCGGATTGCAAGTACAGGGCACCGCTAACTCCCCACCTAGCATTTTTTAATTATATCAAATTTAAAAATAAAAAGCAAGGAATAAATGTAAATTCAAAAATAAACTCCAGACTAGGAAATTTTTTAATTAATTCTATAATTAATCATATTATCCCAATTTGGAGTTTACTATTGATTTATTTTTTCAATTTACCTAAATCATTAAGATCCAAGATACATTCATTTTCATTAACAACTAAACAAGGAATACCGATTTTCATATTACCTCTGATTCCTTCAAATTGTGAATATGTGTCTCTGACATACAGAAATTCTTTGAAATTTCTTAATGAAGTCATTACTTCTACTTCTTTATATGTGATTCCTAATTCTGATAATTTTTCTTTGAACGGTGCTGTATCTGGACAAGTTTCTGCAAAATATAAAATATATTCCATTTGTCTTAATCTCCTTCTAAAAATCTTAATTATATTATATCACTTTTATCGTTTTCTTTGTATTTTTACTCTCTGAATTGAAGATGAAAATACTGACGCAAGTAATATCCCCATAGCGATTGCTCCAGCTTGAAGTATTGTTTCAATTCCTACCTTAGACGCAACCCCATAATTCTTAGTTACAATATTTTGCATCGTATTATACATACCATAACCTGGAACTAAAGGTACCATACCCGTATAAATAAATATAGTTGCTGGCAATTTTAATATTCTAGATGCATTAGTAGAAAGAATCCCTACACAAACTGCTCCAAGAAAACTACTTACTACAACATCTGCTAATAACAAATTAGTAACTACATGTACTAACCAACCGATGGCACCAATTAACCCACAAGTAAATATTGATTTCTTAGGTGCATTAAAAAAAATACCAAAAGATGCACTAACCACAAAGCCAGCTATAAATTGTATAAAAATATTATTTTCCATAGTTTCTCCTTACACCAATTTTAATCCCATAACAACCCCAAGTGCAATAGCTGTAGATACAAAGATTGCTGCTTGTATCCCTATCATTCCAGACAGATAATCTCCAGCCATAAAATCACGAACAGCATTTGTAACCTGAACCCCAGGAACAAGAGGCATCAGACTCATAATAATAATACTAAATGGATTATATATTAAGAAAATCTTATTTAATAGCATTACTAATACTGTTGCAATGAATGCTCCCAAGAAATTACTTACAAATAATGTCAGTTTATATTTCGAAGTAAGAGTTATAAACGCAGCCTGTATAGCCATTATTAAAAATGCAACCAGACTATCTTTAAAAGTTCCTCCAAACATTATTGCAAAAAATGGAGCAGATAATGTTAAAGCAACTATAACAGAAGTAGTTGAATATCTTTTTTTCGCCTTTATCTCTTTCATTTTTTTAAATGCATAGTCTAGCGTACAACCACCCATTACCATTTTCCTAGATATATCGTTTAGAAGTGCAATCTTTTCTAAATCACGATCTCCCAAAACAACCCTTCTCATTGTCGTATAAGTGTTGTCATTATATGTAAAAGATACAATAACAAAGTTATAAGTAACTAAACTATTCGCCGCTTTAATATTGTCAAACGACTTATAAATTCTATTAACTGTATCTTCAACCCTATATACTTCTGCTCCGTAAGACAGCATACTTTTAGCAATTTTCACACTAAAATTCAATAACTTTTTAGCTTCTCTTTCGTCATGTAAAGATTGCAACATACCTTTCCCTCCTTAATATAAAATTTTTAAGAAATAATATCTAATATTTTTTTATATTTATTTTTAAATTCAGCTACTTTATTTTCTTGAACTTCATTTGCTTTTTCTAATTGATTTAAAATATATTCAATTTTTGAAAGTTCTTGTTTTTGTTTTTTTACGAACAATTCATTTTTTTCTATTAATAAATACTTACCAAAATTAATTTCATCTTCAGATAACTTCATAACACCAGGTTTTGCAACGATAATTTCATATATATGACCATCTTCTTCAATAATATTCTCTGCTGTTATCTCATACCCTAATTCTTGTAGTTTTTCTCTAACAAAATTTTCTCCAACATTTGGTTGTAGTACTAAATTCGGTTTATTCGCTAATTTTTCTTTACCTTTTTCTAAAATATCTGCAATTAGCTTTCCACCCATACCACAAATTGTTATTACTTCGATATTATCACTTAACTCAATAGCATCCAAACCTGCAGCTTTACGACAATCGATAGTACCAACCAAACCTTCTTCTCTAACATTTTTTATAGAAACTTTATGTGGTCCTTCAACGATTTCTCCCGCTACAGCATAATCAATTTTATTATTCTTAGCTAAATAAATTGGTAAATAGGCATGATCACTTCCAATATCAGCTAATCTTCTGTTTTCTACATATTCAGCCACTAATTGTAATCTCTTATTAATTGCTAACATTCTATCTCCTTTATTAATCTAAAAAATCTTTACTAAAACTTGTCGTTATAATTGACTTATCTTTTTTATCAAAATTTTCAAAATCGGTTATTATTGTATCACCGAACTCTGCTTTTAATTTCTTAGAAAGTTTTCTAAGTTTCTCTTCTTCTTTATAATCCTTTTTATCAAAAATATCAAGCTGAACCTTTAATTCTTTCGCTTTTTTAATTTCATTTAACGAAACTCCAAGTAATCTTACGCCTTGCGAAAAATCATAGTGTTCAAGTAGTAATTCCCAGGCATAATTAAAAATATCATTAGCATTGCAAATAAATTCCGGAATCTTTTTAGATCTAGTAATCGTCTTAAAGTCACTAAATTTAACCATTATCGAAATATTATTTCCTACATAGCTACGTGATTTTACTCTTGAACTAACTTTCTCACTTAATTTTTTAATTTCTTTTAAAATATCATCTTCGTCTATTAAATCATTGGTAAATGTTTTTGAATTACCAATAGATTTTCTATCAACAGTGTACTTCAGTTCAGAATTACCTTCGCCATTAGCCTTATTCTTAAGCCTCAATCCTTGAACACCAAGAAGACTATGTAGAATTACCTCATTTGCTACAGCAATATCACCTATTGTGTTTATTCCAATTTTTTTCAGCTTTTTTGTAGAAGCATTTCCACATCCATGCATCTCTCCTATATCCAGATTCCATAGTATATCTTTATAGTTTTTCTTATTAATAATCGAAAAGCCCAAAGGTTTTTTCAAATTCGATCCCATCTTTGCGAAAAATTTATTAAAAGAAACACCCACTGATGAAGGCATACCTAATTGTTTGTATATTCTTCTTTGAATTGTAGCTATCACCTTTATTGGTTCTGAAAAATCGGTTAAATCAATATATGCTTCATCAACAGAAACTATCTCAATCTTGTCTGTATATTCACGTACTAAATCAAAAATCAACTTAGATTCTTGTTGATATTTAGGCATATCCGGTCGAAGAATTTTTATGTTGGGGTATATCTTCCTAGCATCTCCGACTCGCATTGTTGTCTTAATCCCTAACTCTCTAGCCTCATAGTTAGAGGTTACTATTATTCCATGTCTAGTTTTTACTTCACCTGCAATTGCTAAAGGCTTACCTTTTAATTCAGGATTATACTTTTCTTCAACACTTGCATAGAAGCAATTCATGTCGATATGAGCAATAACTTTTGACATTTTTTCACCCCTTTTAAATAGACTAAAAACGGGAATAATAAGGATCAATTCAAAATAGACTTTATATGAAAGCTATTTGAGTTGTTCCTCATTTCTATTTCCCGTTATGTTTCATTACTAAATTAATGAAAAGTTAATAATTATTATTGGTTTTCGCTTAGTATTATCGTATAGTAAGCTTGAAAGCATACTTCTTATTTCAGCTTTAACAGCTGCACATTCTCTAATACTCTTAATTGGATTATTCTCTAAATATTCAATTACTTTTTCTTCCGCTTCTTTAATTAACTCCATACTCTTCTTAACATAAACGAATCCTTTTGTTTGAATTACTGGTCTTCCAACTAAAGTTTTCTCTTTTCTGCTAATAGCGTAAGAAGCTACAAAGATACCATCATTTGATAAAAGTTTTCTATCTTTTAATACAGTATCTTCCACATCACCAATACCACGTCCATCAACTAGCATATTACCTACTGGAACATTGTTTTGCAATATCTTAGATTTGTTTCCACTTAATTCTAAAGTTGTTCCTTTAGATAAAATATGTATATTTTCAGCAGCAACACCAGTCTCACCTGCGATTTCAGCATGCTTACGAAGATTTCTAAATTCTCCTTGAACTGGAATAAAGTGTTTTGGCATAAGCATGTTTAACATCATTTTCAACTCTTCTTTTGTTGCATGGCTAGCTGCGTGAAGACGTTTAGAAGCTGTTACTACGTTTGCTCCAAGTTTAACTAATAAGTTTAGAGTTTGGAATAACATTACTTCCATATTTGGTGAAGGAGTAGCCGCGATCATGATTGTATCACCAGATTCAATTTGAATTCCTTCAATTTTTTTCTCAGCAATATTCTTCATAGCCTCTATTGGTTCACCTTGATCACCTGAAGAAAGGATACATACTTCATTTTGTGGATAATCTTTTAATTCTTCTATCGAAATTAAGTTACTATCTTCAATTTGTAAATAATTCATATTTCTAGCAGTATTGATTGATGCTTCAATAGCTTGTCCTAGAAGTAATATTTTTCTATTTTGAGCTAATGCTGCTCTTACAATATGAGAAATTGTTAGGAAGTTAGAAGCATAACAAGTTACAATAATACGCTTGTTTGCTTGATAAAATGCATTATCAATTTGTTCTGCCGCTTCGTTTTCAGGAACATTATATCCTTTAACATTAGCATTGCTTGAATCACTTAATAAAGCTAGAACACCTTTTTGACCTAATGTACTAATCTTCACAATATCAGATTTATATTCTTTACTTACTGATTGGTCAAATTTAAACTCACCAGTATAAACAATATTTCCTTGACTAGTTTCAATACAAATACCTAAAGAATCAGGCATTGAATATGTAGTTTTAAAGAATGTAACACTAGCATTATTAAAGTCATACTTATTATTATCTTTTACATAATAAAACTTGATTCTTCTTTTAATTCCTAGTTGTTTAAGGTGATTCTTTAATAAATCTATTGTTAACTTAGAACCATAAACCGGACATTTTAATTTATCAATAATATATGGTACAGCTCCCATAGAACTTACGTGCCCATTAGATAAGAAAATCCCTTTAATTTTTTGTTTATTACGCACTAAGTAACTTATATCAGGTATAACAGCATCAATACCGATCATCTCTGTTTCTGGGAACATTAATCCAGCATCAAGAACAAAGATCTCATCCCCGATTTCAACCATATACATGTTTTTAGCTACTTCTTCCACTCCACCTAATGGAGTAATGCGAATTTTTGCTAATTTCTTAGATTTATTTGCTTGAGATTTATCCTTGTTGACATTATTAATTTTCTTAATAACTTGTTTTGAATTATTATTTTGTTCTTTTGCTACTATTTTATTTTTATTATTAGAGCGACTATTATTTTTCTTCTTTATTTGAGTATTATTTTTTTTACTATTATTATTTTGTAAATTTTTAGAAATACTAATACCACTATTATTACTCATGTTTTCCTCCTTGTACCATCGATTTTATAGGTTCAAAGTCTCTTCTATGGATTGGTGTTACACCATGCTCTTTTAAACCTTCTAAATGTTTTTTTGTTCCATACCCTGCATTATTTTCAAAATCATAATGTGGATATTTTTTTGCATATTCTTTCATTAAATTATCACGATAAACTTTTGCTATTACCGAAGCAGCTGCAATAGACACACTCTTCTCATCACCCTTAACCATACTAAAGTTAGGAATCGGATAATTTTCAAATGGCATAGCATCTATTAGTAAGAAATCTGGCTTAACATCCAATTTCTCTACCGCTCTCTGCATAGCAATACGTGCAGCATTATAAATGTTATATTTTTCTATCTCAATATTGTCTACTTCACAAATTGCATATGCCACAGCTTCTTTTTTTATTTGTTCATATAAATCTTCACGTTTTTTCTCTGATAATTTTTTTGAGTCATTTAATCCTTCGAAATAGCTATCTTGTTTTAAAATTACCGCTGCAGCAACTACTGGTCCAGCAAGCGGTCCTCTTCCTACTTCATCTATTCCGCAAATATACTTACATCCATTATTATAACATTTATTTTCGTAAAATGATTTTTTTTCATACTCTTTTTTATAAAAAAGTTTTTTTTCTTGCTTTTTAGCATAGCTTATAAGTAATTTCTGAACTCCGCTTCTCTCATCTTTTTTTAACTCATTTAGTATTTCTTCGGAAATATTATCCTGATTTAAGAGTTCTTTTACCTCACTAATCTTCATTTTGTTCCTCATTTTCTAATAAATCATTATAATTATCTAATGTAATAAGTCCAAATTTTTGTGTTCTAAAATCTTGAATTAATAGCTTAATCGTTGAATCATAATCATAATCTCCACCGATTTTTTTAAATCTCTTTTCAGCTACTTTTTCCATAATAAACACATTTTCATCTTCACTTGAAACGTTTATTTTATAAAGATTATTTAAATTCTCTAAATAATTATTTTTTAATAATTCTATTAAATATAAACTTACGTCATCAAGTGGTGTAATATCATCCTTTATAGAACCAATCAAACTTAATTTTTTACCAATTTCTTGATTATCGAACTTAGGCATAAGTATCCCTGGTGTGTCTAATAATTCTATATCTTTATTTAATTTTAACCATTGTTGTTTTTTTGTAACACCAGGCTTATTCGCTGTATTGGCGACATTTTTCTTAATAAGTTTATTAATAAATGTCGATTTCCCAACGTTTGGAACACCTATTACCATAGATCTAATTGCTCTTGGTTTAATTCCTTTAGCTACTTGACGTGCAATTTTTTCCGCAAGTTCTTCTTTCGCTTTATCTATTACTTTATTCAAGTTATTACTATTTTTTGCGTCAGTATAAACTACTGTATATCCTTTATTTTCAAAATAACTTTTCCACTTTGCTGTCTCAGCTCTATCACATAGATCAATTTTATTAAATATAATTATTTTCTTCTTATCTTTAACAACTTCATCTAGGTACATATTATGTGAAGAAAGTGGGCAACGTGCATCTACTAATTCGAAAACTATATCTACTAGTTTTAGCTTTTCTTTTACTTCTCTTGTTGCCTTGGCCATGTGACCTGGAAACCATTGAATAACCATAAATTTAACTCCTTATCTTTTTATTTTATAAATTTCTTGATTTAAACAGTCTTTATTATTTTACCACATTTTCAAGTTTTTTTAACCTATTTTGGTGTCAATTATTCGTAAAATATTAATATTTTATAATTTTAATGCATAATAATTTATAAAATTGTTCATTATTTGTTTATAAGTATGATTTTTTTATTAATACACAAAAAAACAAGATAGCTATGCTACCTTGTTCTTCATATTTATCTTTTATCAACTTTCTTAACAATTGTATCACCAAGAATTTGTAGAGCAAATACGATAATTAAGATTAATACAGTTGCAACAAAAGTTAAAGTGCTATTATTACGTTGGAATCCGTCTAAGTAAGCTAAGTTACCAAGTCCACCTGCTCCGATAACACCTGCCATAGCTGTTGATCCAACTAATGCTATAGCCGTAACAGTTAATCCTGAGATTATCGCTGGTAAACTTTCTGGAATTAAAACTTTTAAGATAATAGTCGAATTTTTAGCTCCCATTGCACGAGCTGCTTCAATTACACCTTTATCTACTTCACGAAGACCAATTTCTACTAAACGAGCGTAGAATGGTGCTGCTGAAATAATAAGTGCTGGAATCGCTGCTTGAACACCTATAATTGTACCAATTAAAAACTTAGTAAACGGAATTAATAATACAATTAAGATAATAAATGGAATCGCACGGAAAATATTAACTATTGCAGTAACAACAGCATAAAATCCACGTCCAAATGCACTCTTACTATTAGACGTTAAGTATAATAATAATCCTAAAAATAGTCCAATTATAAACACTGCAATAAGCGATTCAAAAGTCATAATCAGTGTTTCAATTGTTTTGTCTTGTACTTTATCCCAATTTACTCTTGCAAAATCAAACATTATAACACCTCCGTTAAAATACCTAGTTCATTTAATCTAGATATTGCCTTATCTGTATTTTCTTTAGTTCCAATTAATTGAACAAACAGTGTACCAATATTAGCATCCGCAGTTTTATCAATATGTCCATTAATTATTGTAAAGTCAAAATCGATTTCTCGTACTAAAGTACTAAGAATTGGTTTTTTCGATGTATTATTATCAAATGTAAATTTAATAATAACTCCCTCCGTGAATACTTTTTTCCATTCTTCAATATTTTCTCTCTCTTCAAACTCAGAAGCAAATGAAGTTTGAGCTAAGAATTTCTTAGTAACTTCTTGAGTTGGGTGGTAGAACACTTCTGAAACTAATCCATCTTCTGCAATTGTTCCACCATCTATAACAGCAACTTTTGTACATATTGTTTTAATTACGTTCATTTCGTGAGTTATAAGAACAACTGTAATATTAGTTTTACTGTGAATTTCTTTAATTAAGTTTAATACCTCTGCAGTTGTCTCTGGATCAAGAGCACTCGTAGCCTCATCACAAAGTAAGATTGAAGGATTACCAGCTAATGCACGTGCAATACCTACTCTTTGTTTTTGACCTCCAGAAAGTTGAGATGGATAAGCATTTAATCTGTCTTCTAAACCTACTAATTTAGCTAATTCTTCTACTCTTTCTTTAATTTCAGTTTTTGACTTCCCTAGAATTTCTAACGGGAATGCAATATTTTCTGCAACAGTTCTACTCCATAATAGGTTAAAATGTTGGAAAATCATCCCTATTCTTTGTCGTTTTAAACGACGTTGTTCTTCAGTTATTTTGTTGAAATCATCACCATCGATAATTACTTCACCATCTGTCGCTACTTCAAGTCCGTTTAACAGCCTTACTAACGTACTTTTACCAGCTCCAGAATAACCGATTATTCCATAAATATCACCTTTTTCAACTTTTAAATTAATATCTTTTAGCGCATGAACTTTATTATTGTATATCTTATTAACATTTTTTAATTCAATCATGTCTATCTCCTTTCTCTTTTTAAAAATAAAAAAACACCCTTACTCTGAATTTCAGAATAAGGGCGTTATACGCGGTACCACCTTATATTTTACTTATTGCAACTACTAACATAGTCTATCCTATAACGTGGATCGCCGAACAAAGTTTACATTTTATGTTTACCTTATTAACCACTCGAACCATTTTCATAGATTTTATAATATACCTTCTCAGCTAACGGTACTCTCTTAAAATATTCCATCTATTACTTATACGAGTATTGGTTACTATTAATTTCTAATAAGTATACCACTATATTTTTTTGGTGTCAAGTAAGATTTTTGAAAACATTCTATAAAATATTCTGAAAATAATTATCTAATTTTCTATTTTGATATTATTTTCTCTAAGATATTCTGCCACCACTCGAGCCATATCATCTAGTAGATCATCTAACTCTTCCCAGTTTTTCACCGTTGCTCCACTCGCTAACGGATGCCCCCCACCAGCATATTTTTCAGCAAGAGTATTTATCACAGGACCTTTAGAACGTATACGAACACGTACCTTGTTACCTTCATCAATAGCAAAACACCATGCATATAAATCTTCTAGACTTCTAAGTAAGTTGACTCCTGTTGAAACTTCACCAGGATCTACTCCATATTTATCCATATCCTCTTTTGTAATTTTCAGATATGCAACCCCATCTTGATAGACATCGTAATTTTCAAAAATAAATGCTCTAAAACGCATAATATTTTCACTAATTATCTCCATCTTATCTAATAGCGCACTCATATTAAAATCATATTTTATTAATTCTGAAGCAACTCTTAGTGTATCGTTAGAAGTATTCGGGAATAAAAATCTTCCAGTATCTCCAACTATACCAAGGTATAATAATTTAGCAGCTTCATCATTTAATTTAATACCATAATTTTTATTTAAATACTCATAAAAATTATATATTAATTCACTACATGATGAAACATCAGTATTAACTAAATTAATTCCTCCATAATTATCTAAAGGTGGATGATGATCTATTTTTATAAGAAAGTTGTTTTTAGTAAATAGTTTTCCGTCTATTCTAGGGAAGTTTGCTGTATCAGTTACTATCACCAAAGCATCCTTGTAATCTTCTTCAGTTACTTCTGAATTTTTAAACAGAAATTCTAGTGATGGTGAATCTTTACCTACTGTTATAACTGTCTTTTCAGGAAAGTTTTCTTTAATAAGCTGATACATTGCCCCTTGTGAACCATAAGCATCTGGGTCAGGTCTTTCATGTCTATGAATAATTATCTTATCATTTTCTTTTATTTTTTGGAAAATTTCCTCATATAAATTTTCGTATATATCCATTTAATTTCTTCTTTCTTTAATTTCTTTGGAATACTTGACATGTTACCATAGCTTTGGCAACTAATTCTGTTTTATCATAAACTTCTACATCAAATTTAGCAGTCTTTCTACCAATATCCAAGATATTTACTTTCGTAGTTATAGTTCTATCTAATGGTACTGATTTTAAGAAGTAAAGTGTTGTGTTCTGCATTAGAACTTCACTTCTATTATAGTTATAGCTTGTGATATGAATAGATTCATCTATAATACTTAATAAAGCTGAACTTGAAAATGTACCAAACTGATCTAGCATTTGAGGAATAACTTTAACCTGAAGTCCATCCGCTCTTGGAACTATACCTTTACGCATTATTTCATCAAATGTATCATTATTATTTCCATCTTGGAATCTATTATTAGTTAATAAAGAGTTTATTACAATTTTTCTAGTTACAACCCCTAATAACGTATTCTTAGAGTCAATTACAGGCATAAGTTCATAACCCTCAGATAACATAGTATTAGCTACTGAAGATATAGGAGTCTCTAAAGTAGTAGTTTCAACTTTTCTCTCCATAACTTCTTTAATTAACGCATCTTTTTCTTGTAAAAATACATCACGTGCTGTAACTATACCAACTAATTTACCATATTCGTTTACAACTGGATATCTAGTATGTCCTGCTTTCAACTGAAGTTCATACCAATCTTTAACAGTATCATTTAGATTAATAGTATATAGTTTTTCAACTTTTATATAAATACTTTCAACCGTTATTATATCACGTTTGATTATTTGGTCGTTAGTTACCCTATTTATTAAGTGAGTAACAGAGAACGTATCGTGAGGTGTAATTATTAGTGGTAGATTCTTACTATCTGCTAATGCTCTAATTGAATCATTTGGAACATATCCTCCTGTTACTAAAATAGCGCATCCTTTTTCAAGTGACATCTCTATAATTTTCGGACGATTTCCAATTATTAATAATGTACCTTTTCTAATATGTTGACCTACTTGCTCAGAGTCCATTGCACCAATTGCAAAATCTTGTACTATTTCATGTACTCCTCCACGTCCAGCAATTAATTGTCCGCTTACAATATTTACAATTTCAGAATAAGATAATTTTTCTACATTATCTCGTTCTTTCTTCTGAATCCTTACCGTACCAACACGTTCAATAGAAGAAACAAAACCACGATTTTCCGATTCTTTTATCGCTCGATAAGCTGTCCCTTCACTAACTTTTAATTCTTTAGCTACTTGACGAACTGATATTTTACTTCCAATAGGAAGACTCTTAATATATTCTAATATTTTCTGGTGTTTTGATTTCATGATTTTTCCTCCTTATGTTTTTATTATAATACAAACATGTATTTATAACACATTATACTCATATGTAATTATATACTTTTTATAAAACTATTTCAAGATAAAAAAATATGAAAGATAAGTTATTTCACTTATCTTTCATCAATTTAATTAAAAATATTTACTCATATTCTTATCGTTAAAACATATTGAAGTTTTCTCTGTTATTTAACTAATACAGTTTATTTTAGTTTTTTTTACTATAACAATCAAATAAATATTTAACTATAATATTTTACGATTTTCTACCTGCTGGCATTTTTTTAGCATAACCCATTTTATTTTCTTGTTTTACTCGAGCTATTACTAATGTATCATCTGGAGCATTCTCTGTAACTGTTGTTCCTGCTGCGACTACCGCGCCATCTCCAATTTCAAGAGGTGCTATTAAGTTTGAGTTACATCCTATAAATGCATCACTTCCAATTTTTGTACGATATTTATTTTTTCCATCATAGTTAACTGTGATTGTTCCGCAACCAATATTTGTGTTGCTTCCTACTTCTGTATCTCCTAAATAGCTTAAGTGAGCAGTTTTTGACCCGTCTCCGTATATAGTATTTTTTAATTCTACAAAGTTTCCAACTCTCACATGTTCACCTAAATCACAATTATTTCTTATATGCGCATATGGACCTACACTAGTAAAATCTCCGATTTTTGAATCACTAATAGTTGAAGATAATACTTTTACTCCATTTCCTATTTTTGCATTTTCTAAATATGAATTCGGCTTAATTTGGCAATCTTCACCAATAACCGTATTAGATTTAATAGTAACATTTGGATAAATTGTTGTATCACGACCAATAATTGCATTCGGTGCAATGTACGTATTATTAGGATCTACTAATGTAACTCCAGCAAGCATATGCCTAGTATTAATTCTATTTCTCATAACATTTTCTGCATAAGCTAGGGCTACTCTGTCGTTTACTCCAAAAGTCTCATCGAAATCATCACATAGATATGTCTCGATTATTTCTTTTTGTTCACGAATTAAAGCAAGTACATCTGGTAAATAATATTCCCCTTGATTGTTATCATTTTTAACTTTTTCTAACATTTCAAATAACAGTTTATTATCGAAACAGTAGATTCCAGAGTTAATTTCCTTAATTTTTTTCTCTTGTTCTGTTGCATCTTTTTCTTCAACGATCTTCACTAATTTTCCGTTAACATCACGAATTATACGACCATATGCAAATGGATCGTCAGCTATTGCTGTTAATACAGTTGCCTTAGCATTTGTATTCTCATGGTGATCTAGCATACTATTGATGGTTTCAGGACGAATTAGTGGAGTATCTCCATACATTACTATAGTCGTACCTTCTTTGTCTTTAAGTTCATCTTTAGCAACTTTAACAGCATGGGCTGTTCCTAATTGTTCCGCTTGTAGAACAAATTTAGTTCTATCACCTAATACTTCTTTAACTCTTTCTGCTCCGTGACCAACTACAGTGATTACTTCTTGCATTTCTAAATCATTAAGGCTATCTAAAACTAATTCAACCATTGTTCGGTCACAAACTTTGTGTAATACCTTATATAACTTCGACTGCATTCTAGTTCCTTTTCCAGCCGCTAATATAACTGCATATCTATTATTGCTCATTTTCAATATCCTCTTTTTCTACTTGGCGTAATTTTTCTATAACATTCCCTAGTTTAACATCAAATGTTCCATTAAATTCATCGATATTTTCAATTTTTGATAAGTATAAATAATCATCCTCATGTTCTCTTGGCGAATCAAAACATTGCGTGATTATTACTTTTCCAACAACATCAACATCAAATTCACTCATTAGACTTTCCATACCTGTTAGGACTCCCCCTCCACGCATGAAATCATCCACTAATAGTACTTTTGATCCTGTATTTAAACTTCTCTTAGATAAAATCATCGTTTCTATTTTCTTAGTCGAACCTGAAACATAGTTTATTGCAACAGTAGTTCCTTCAGTAACTTTATTATCTCTTCTAATAATAATTACTGGCTTATTCAGTATTGAAGCAATAGCGTAAGCAACAGGAATACCTTTTGTTGCTACTGTAACTACAGCATCAACTTCTTTGTTCTTATAAACTGTAGCAACCACTCGTCCTAGCTTGTTCATTAAACTAGGATCTCCTATTATATCAGACATAAAAATATATCCACCAGCTAATAAACGATTTCCATCATTTATTTTATCAAGAAAACCATTAAGAATTTCTCTAGCATCTTCTTCTACTAATGTCGGTGTAAATAAAACACCTCCACTTACTCCTGCTAGAGTTTTAACTTCTCCGATATTTTCTTCTTTAAAACCATTTTTTATTATGTGGATATCTTCACTAATAGAAGACTTAGCTTGATTGAATTTTGAAACGAAATATGTTAATGGAATTAATTTATTAGGATTATTTAATAAATATTCCGTCATAACTACTATTCTTTCACTTCTCTTTAACTTCATCTTATACTCCTTACATGTACATATAATGATTCACAATCATTATACAAAACATTCAATATATTTTATTCGTATATTATATGTATATAATACCACCATTGTTCGGAATAGTAAAGATATAGCAGAGATTTTTAAGTTCATTTTAACTAATTAAACAATTTGTTACCATATATATAAAAAGAAGAGATAGCATTTTCATTCTATCTCTTCTAATTTCTATTATTTTTCTTTCCAAACTTCTAAAGTTCGTATTTGATTTTCCTCTACTTTTCTAACTACAAATGTTAATTTATCTATAGAGTAAACAGCCCCGACTTTAGCTTCATATTTTTCTAAATATACATAAGCTCCAATAGTATCTACTTCTTCATGAGGTAAATGTACATGGAACAATGCATTTACATCTTGAATTGGAACCCAACCATCAACTAGATAGTGACCGTTTTTTAATTTTTTAATTAAGCTTTGTTCATCTTCATCGAACTCATCTCGAATTTCTCCAGTAATCTCTTCAACTATATCCTCAAGTGTAACTACCCCACTAGTCCCTCCATATTCATCTGTTATAACAATCATATGTTCTCTATTTTGCTTAATAGTTGCTAAAACTTGAGAAATAGGTGTATGCTCAAAGATTTTTATCGCTGGTGTAATGTATTCTTCTAAGTCTTTAGTTGTTTCTATAGGTTTATCTGTAAATAATAATTTCTTAACATTCAAAATTCCTAGAATTTTATCTTTATCTCCATCTTCAATTACCGGATATCTTGTGTATTCTTCTTGCTTTAACTGTCTCATTATAATTCCTAGAGAATCACTCATGTCTATTGCTTCAACTTCAGTTCTAGGTGTCATAATTTCTTTAGCAATTTTATTATCGAACTCAAATACTCTTTCGACATATCTGTATTCTACATCGTTAATTTGACCGTGTAGCCTTGAAGATTTCATAATAGTTCTAAGCTCTTGTTCACTATGAATATCATCATGTTCAGAAGCAGGTTCGAATCCAAACATTTTCGCTATAAGATTAGCTAATGAATTAAGTAACCACACTAACGGTCTCATAACTTTGTCGAACATATACATCGGCCACGCCACTCTCAAACATGTTTTTTCGGCAGATTGAATCGCTATAGTTTTAGGAACTAATTCTCCTAAAACAACATGTAAAAGCGTCATAAACCCAAATGCCACTACTAATGAAATAGTATGCGTAACAGTTTCATTTAAATTTAATAATTCAAAAATAGGATTAAATAAAGCGTGGAATGTTGATTCCCCTATCCAACCTAATCCAAGAGAAACAATTGTAATCCCTAGCTGTGTTGCAGACAAGTAGTGATCTAATTGTTCTACCATCGTAACTAATATTTTTGCAGTTTTATTTCCTGATTCTACTAATTCATTCACCCTTGTTGGTCTAAGTTTAACAAGTGCAAATTCAAACATTACAAATATTGCCGAGGCAATAAGTAATAATACAATTATCAATATTTTAATTAAGATACTGAGATCCATATGGTTTTAATTTAACCTCTTTCCTTATTATTTTTTAGTCATTAATAAATAATTTTACTACATATAAACTTTTTTTTCAATTATTATTGCACCTTTTAAAAACATTGATTTAACAAACATGATGTCTATACTATACTTTTCTTTGAAAATTCATTATATTGGAATTATTTGTTATCGAGTGGTAGTATATAAAATATATGAAAACGCTATAATGAGGTGTCAGATGAAAAATTTTGTAGACTTTAATAATTTTTGGGATAAAAAAATAAAACTTATCGAGGATATACAACTAAAATATGATTTAAATAAAACTTCATTTTCAAAATTTGATAATATTGAATTTTATGATTTAACTTTCACTAGCTATGATAATTCTGTTATTTATGCAAAATATATAAAAAATATAAAATATAGAAAAATCTATCCTCAGAAAAATATTCCTGTATTATTTTATTTTCATGGATATCCTGCATCAAGTAGAAACTGGTTAGAAAAATCAACATTCGCTTCCCTTGGTTACGATGTAGTTGCCTTAGATTTTAGAAATCAAGGTGGCAAAAGTAAAGATTCAAGCAACTCTGCACCCTCAGTATTTGGCCATCTAACAGTTGGACTTGATGAAAATATAGAAAATATGATTTTTTATAAAAATATTTTAGATAGTCTTATTTTATCCAAAATCGTATCATCCTTTGGAGACATTAACGAGAAAGAAATTGTTAGTTTTGGAGCATCTCAAGGAGGAGCATTTTCTATAATATTTTCAGCGCTAAACAAAAACGTTACTAAATGTATTAGCCTCTATCCCTTCCTCGCAAATTTCAAAAATATCTATGAAAAAGACAATAGAAAAAATGCCTATGGTGAATTAACTCACCACGGGCGTTGGTTTAATACAACTGGTGAAAATACTAAAAACTTCTTGAATAACCTTTACTATCTAGATACTATAAATTTCGCAAAAAATTTAAAATGTTCCGTTTTGTTCGGCATCACTAACCTTGATGAAGATTGTCCAAAAGAGACTCAAGAAAAAATATACAATGAGATTACTAGTAGAAAAAAAGCTTGCATCTACAAAAAGTACTATCATGAAAACATCCCGAATTTTAATGATGAAATAGTTAAATTTTTATTAGAAATTGAATAGGAGTCAAACATGAAATTAGAAAAAAATAGAAAACTAGTATACAAAGAAAATATAATTGATATTCCCCATCCATTCATTCAATATAAGAAAATAATTTTTAAAGGAATAGATAATTCACAAATAGAATTAGATTTAGCTATACCTAAGTCAAACATTAAAGGAGTCATAGTTGACTTCCCTGAATTCAAAGTAAAAAATAAAGATTATTTGAATTTAACTAAATACAGTATGCTAGACTATGCTTTAGCCTCTCTCCATATTAGAGGACAAGCAGGTAATAGCGAGAATAAAACACCTTGTTCTCATTTCCCATTTTTAGATAATAGCTCATCACTTTTATATTTTAATTTAGTTTTTCAAGATGCGCTAGACACTATAAGTATTGTAGAAAAACTCTTTACAAATAAAGAAATTATAGTGACTGGACTAGGTCAAGGAGCAGCTATTAGCATTGTTTGTGCTAGTTATTACGATTCTATTAAAGAACTATTCATCTCTGACTGTTCACTTTGTGATATTAAAAATACTTATAACAATAATAAAAAGGATCCTATTTTCAAAAATATTTATAAATTTGAAAGAGATTTTTCTGATAAGATAGATTATTTAAATGCCACACTAAATTCAATAGATATACTAAATTTCAGCAATTCTTTAACTCAAAAAGTACATTATGGATTATCATACCTAGACCCTAGAACGCCTATCGATGCACAATTGAAACTATTAAGCACTCTAGAAAATGTAGAAATTCAACATTATTTATTCTTAGATTATAAAAAAATATTCCAACATCAATTTGATGATTACATACTCGAAGTTCTTTCAAATAAATAGTAAAAGGTGAATCTCTAGAAATTATACCTCCTAGCGATTCACCTTTTAAATTATAATTAGCTTAATTTACCTTTTAGTTTCATGTTTTTAACAATTTTCTCAATAGAATTTACATAAGCAGCTTTTCTCAACGGAATAGCAAATCTTTCTTTCACTTCCCAAATATCATTAAACGCTTTTGTCATAACTCTCGCTTGTTTTTCTACAACTTCTTCTTCTGTCCAGTAGTAACCTTGTAAGTTTTGTACCCATTCAAAGTAAGATACAGTAACACCACCACTGTTCGCAAGAATATCAGGAATTACTATAATTCCTCTTTCTTGTAGAGCTTTATCGCCAGCTAAAGTTGCTGGCCCATTAGCACCTTCAGAAACAACAGTAGCTTTTATTAAATTAGCTTCTTTTTCGTCAATTGCATTCTCTAATGCACAAGGACACACTACATCAACATCTAAAGCCCAAAACTCATCTAAAGTTAAACGTTTTGTGTTTGGTAATGTATGGAATCTTACTCTCTTATCTTTACATTCTTGCAGTTCTGCATATGATAATCCTTCTTCACGATAAACAGCATATTGAACACCATCATCATCACGCTCAGTTACTGCAACTACAGTAGCACCAAACTTCACAGCTGTATCTACAGTATAGCTACCTACGTTACCGAAACCTTGAACAGCAAATCTCGCACCTTCTGTAGATTTACCTAATTTCTCTAGCGCTAATTTTGCAGCAAGTGCTACACCGTATCCAGTCGCTTGAGTTCTACCTAAAGAGCCGCCTAATTCTAATGGTTTCCCAGTTAACGTTCCTATACCTTGTTCTCCAGTAAGAACATTATATTCATCAATCATCCAAGACATAATTTGTCCATTAGTATTAACGTCTGGTGCAGGCACATCTTGTTTTTCACCTAGATATTTGTACAATCCACGAATATATCCACGTGATAATCTTTCTAATTCACCTTTTGATAAATCTTTTGGATCTACTATAATACCACCTTTACCTCCACCATATGGTAGATTAGCAACAGCACATTTAAATGTCATCCAAATTGATAATGCTTTAACTTCATCTTCTGTTACAAGTGGATGGAATCTTAATCCACCTTTTGTAGGACCAATTGCATCATTATGCTGAGAACGGAATCCTTTGAAGTATTTCACCTCACCATTATCCATTCTAACAGGAATAGAAATCTCAATAAATCTTTGTGGATCTTTTAAAGATTCATACACTTCTTCTTTATAACCTAAAACTTCACAAGCACCTTTAATTTGCTCTCTTGCGTTAACTAATGGATTGTTATTCATAATCACATCTCCTTAGAATGTTATTTTACATTTGTCATGTAATATTTTTTATTAATTATAACAAATACAATATATTTTTGTAAACGTTTTTGTTTTCACTTCATATTTTTCTTATTTCTTAATATATTTACTCTTAAAAACAAAAACTTTATAAAAAAAGCTAGTATTACAAATTTTATTTATTGTAATCTAGCTTTTTTATATAACCTATAAATTTAATTATTATTTAATTTTCTCTAACAATGTTTTAGAAAGAACTTCTATATCATCTTTCGTTGTACAACAACAACCACCAATCATCGAACAACCTTTTTCATACCAATCTAGACAATCTTTACTAAATATATGTTCACTACTATCACTATTACTCCATTCTTTTGTTAATGGATCATAAATTGCTCCACCATTCGGATAAGCAATTATTTTTTTCGAACGATTTTTAGACAATATTTCAATTGTTCTAGCAACAAATTCCGGTTTTACACAATTTATTCCGTAACCTATAACTTGATTATTCTCTTCAAGGAGAACCTGTACATCTTCTAATCTATTCCCATCACTTATATGTTCCGAATCTCTTAATGAACAAGTTATCCAAGCAACAACTTCTGGATATTTAGACAATATATTTAATAATACTTTAATTTCTTCTAAATTAGGAATAGTTTCAATAGCAAGTAAATCAACACCTTCTTTAATAAGAATATCAATTCTCTTTTCATGGAATTCTTCTAAAAATTGATTATCAACTGTATAATCTCCTCTATATTCTGAACCATCAGCTAGATATGCACCGTAAGGTCCTACTGAGCCTGCAATCCACATATCTTTATCTGAGACTGCTTCTTCTCTTGCTTCTTTTGCCAATTCGACTGACTTTTTCATAAATTTTTCCGCTTCTTCTTCAGAGTATCCTAAATCTTTAAATCCTAAAATACTCGCTTGATATGTTGATGTTATAGCTACATTAGCACCCGCTTCAAAATACTCTCTATGAACTTCTTTTATTTTTTCTGGCTTTTCTACCAGTACCTTCGCCGTCCATAGTTTATGATTTAAATCCATACCTTTTTTCTCTAATGCTGTAGACATAGCACCATCAATCACAACATATTTTTGATTATTCAACCATTCTCTAAATTTACTCATAAGATAACTCCTATTTTTTATTTTTAAACACTAATTGATAATATCCAAAACATAATATAACAAAAGGAATAAATATTATTAATCCTATTCGTTGATTAGGGTCAATCGCTATACCCACCATAGATACTAAACATAGAGTAATTACTAAAATAGGCACTACTGGATATAAAGGCGCTTTATATTTTAAATCATTTATAAGCCCACCGTTTCGAATATATTGTTTTCTAAAATTATAATGTGACCATCCTATTCCTAACCATACCCCTACTACAGCTAAACCTGAAATAGATGTTAAAGCTAAATAAACTGTTTCTGCCGCATAAATACTTGAAAATAACGATAAGAAACCTCCTAGCATAGTAAGTGCTAAACCATAAACGGGCAATCCTTTTTTATTTAATTTAGAAAATGATTTCGGTAAAGTATTTTGATTAGATAATGACCAAAGCATTCTTGAAGCTGCATATAATCCTGAATTAGCTGCAGATAATAAAGTTACAATCAAAATAAAATTCATTATATCTCCAATATACGGAATACCTATATTAGTTAATATTGTTACAAATGGACTCTCATCTAATCCTGCTTTTTCTTGTGGTAATAAAGCTCCAATAACAACAATCGTTCCAATAAATAGTACGATTAATATTACCAATGTTTGGAATATTGCCTTTGGAACACTTTTCTCAGGATTTTTTGTTTCACCTGCTGCAACCCCGATAATTTCAGCTCCTGAAAAAGCAAAGTTAGCTGATAATATAGCTAAAGCTATTGCACCAAATCCATTTGGAAAAACACCATTTTTAGTAAATTCTTTAAATAAAGGGGCTTCAGATGCACTTTGATATTTTAAAACACCAAAAATTGCTAATAAACCTAAAACTAAAATAACAGCTAATGCTATAACTTTTATAAACGACATCCAAAACTCACTATTAGCAAATAATTTTAAGTTGAAAATATTTAAACCTAAAATAAATAGTGCAAAAATTAAACACCAAATCCACTGCTCAACACCAGGGAACCATCGCCCCATAAATATTGCAAGTGTAATAAATTGATATCCCAAGGCAACTGTCCAAGTTAACCAATATAGCCAAGCAACGACAAAACCTACACCTGGATGAATATATTTACTAGCATAAGTATGAAATGCTCCTGTATTTGGATCATGAACTGTAAGTTCCCCTAAACATAACATAACTAGACACACCAAAAATGCTCCAATAAGGTACGCAATTATAGTTCCTACTGCTCCAGCTTCTTGAATCAAGTAACCTGAACTAAGAAAAATTCCAGTACCTATAACTCCACCTAGTGATAATGTAATTAGATGCTTACTTTGCATCTCTTTAACAAAACTTTGTTTTTCTTCCATAAAAACATCCTTTCATATAATAAATTAAGAGAATGATAATATCTCGATAACGAAAATAATTATCATTCTCCCTTGTTCCTATTATATATTATTTTTGAAAATTTTAACAGAAAAACATTATGTAAATTTACATTTATTTCTATTTTAAGTTGACTTTCTCTTTTATTTTCTACTATAAATCACTTTGTGAATTTACATCAACTTTCTTAAAACTACTTAGCATCATACCACGATGCTCCACTACTAGCCTCCGCTTTTAGTTGAACATCTAAATTAGCTGCTTCTTCCATGATTTTTATCATTTCTTTTGTAAACTCTTCTTCGATATCTTTACTTACATCAAAGATCAATTCATCATGTACTTGTAATAATAATTTTGCATCTACATTTGTTTTTTCTAAATATTCAAATACATTAACCATAGCTATCTTAATAATATCCGCAGCAGTTCCTTGAATTGGTGAATTCATCGCAATACGTGCATTTAGATTAGCTACAATCTTGTTTTTCGCATTAATATCCGGTAATGCTCTTCTTCTATTGAATAAAGTTTCTACATAACCATGTTCTTTTGCAAAATCTACGATATCAGTCATATACTTATCAACACCTTTGAATGTTTGTAAATATTTATCAATGAATTCTTTCGCACGTTTTCTAGTAATTCCAAGGTTGTTAGATAAACCAAAATCAGAAATTCCATAAACAATACCAAAGTTAACAGCTTTAGCCTCTCTACGCATTGAAGACGTTACCTCATCAAGACTAACTCCATTAACATCACTAGCTGTTTTCGTGTGAATATCTACATCATGTTTAAATGCATCTATCATTCCTGCATCTTGTGCGATATGAGCTAGAACACGAAGCTCAATTTGAGAATAGTCAATAGATAAGATTACTCTATCATCAGAAGCTGGAACGAATGCTTTTCTGATTTTTTTACCTTCTTCAATTCTCGTCGGTATATTTTGAAGATTTGGATTTACTGAAGATAAGCGTCCAGTTTGAGCTAATGTTTGCTCATAACGTGTATGAATTTTCCCTTCTCGAGTAATATCTTTTACTAAGCCTTTTGCATAAGTTGAGTTTAATTTTGTAATTGTTCTATATTCCATAATCAATGGAATAATTTCATGACTATGTTGTAGTTGTTCTAGTACCTCTACAGCTGTAGAATATCCAGTCTTCGTTTTCTTAACTGGTGGTAATCCTAGATCCTCAAATAATACTACTCCTAATTGTTTAGGTGAAGCTATATTGAATTCTGAACCAGCTAAAGTATATATGCTAGCTTCTAAAGTTTTAATTCTTTCATCAAACTCTGCACTCATTTCCTCAAGAGCTTTCTTACTAACATGTATTCCTTCAAATTCCATATTAGCTAACACCTTAGCAACTTTTATCTCTATATCTTTATATAAATCCACCATATTTTCTTCTGCAAGTTTTTCTTCCATCAATGGTTTCATTAACGAAATACTCTCTGCAATTTCAGCTATATACGGATTAATAACTTCTTGAGCCGGTAAAGTTCTTTTTGCCCCCTTACCATAGATTTCTTCGTCACTGCTTATTATTTTCCCAAGATAGTTAAAGACGATTTTATCAATTTCAGTTTTTGCATTAACATCAATTAGGTAAGACACAATTTTTACATCGAAAACTTCTCCATTAATATCTACGCCATTTCTCTTAGCTATAAATAAAATCTTCTTAAAATCATAAACAGTTTTAGCAATTTCACTTTGAAGATAATCAACTACAAATTTATTAGTAAAAAACTGTTCTTCACTAAAAATATAAGCAGTTCCTTCTTTATAGACTACTATTCCAACCACATCTGAGTTATGGTAATCTTCTGTGTAACACTCAATATGTAAAGTACTGTCGGTAAAATCTATTTTCGTATTTTTATCCGCTAAAACAATATTAATCTCTTTTTTAGGAGTAGTATTCTCTTCAACTACTTCTCCTGCCTCTTCACTAGAAGTTTCTTGAGATAATTTTCTTAAGAACGAAACAAACTCAAGTTTTTCAAATAACTCTCTTTTAAGTTCTACATTCTCACTATATGTTAAATCTTCTAACTTATTGTCAACTGGAACTTCAGTATAAATAGTAGCTAACTTCTTACTTAACAGAGCATCTTCTCGCCCTTCAGTTAAACGCTCTTTTAGTTTTTTACCACTAATATTATCAATGTTATCTAGCACATTCTCAACAGTTTTATATTCTGTTAATAATTTTATAGCAGTCTTTTCACCAACTCCAGCTATTCCTGGAATATTATCGCTCTTATCTCCCATAAGACCTTTCATATCAACGATTTGTTCTGGAGTTAATCCATATTTTTCAGCAATAAACTCAGGAGTATAATAATCTATATCTGTAACACCGCGTTTAGTGTAGTAGATCGTTATATTTTCACTAGCTAGTTGAGTTAAGTCTTTATCTCCAGTTACTATTATTACTTCTAGCCCTTCTTTTTCAGCGATTTTAGCATAACTTCCGATAATATCATCCGCTTCATAGTCGAAATGTTCTTCATACTTTATTCCATATGAATCTAGAAGTTCTCTAACATACCCGAATTGTTCTACTAACTCACTAGGTGTTTTATCCCTAGTCCCCTTGTATGCTTCATAACTTTGGTGTCTAAACGTCTGTTTACCTTTATCAAAGGCAACTAACGCATATTTTGGATTAGTATCTGCCAATATTTTTTCTAGCATCAATGTAAAACCATATACACTATTTGTATATAGTCCTTTTTTATTTTTTAAAGCTGGCATAGCATAAAAAGCACGATAACTTAAACTATTACCATCTATTAATATTATCTTATCCATCTAATTCTCCTAAATATTTGTTTTTTAAACAACTAAAATGGGGTAACTTCAAAAATCGTATTTATTAAATCGATTTTCTATAGTCACCCCCGTACTATCTATCTCATATTCGAAAATCACTTCTTAAATATATTTAAATACCTGCAAACTACGGCACTTTGTTTTTAAGTATTTACTTTTAGAAATATTCACTACCTATTATTCTACAATAATTTGTAAATAATTTCTATTTTTCTCTTCCAAGAGTGGTGTTCAATTTCTTCTAGTAATTCAGCAGGAATTTCACGTTGCTCTCTTGTTCTTTCTATCATAAGTTCTAAAGCACCTACTATTCTATTTACAAATGCTGGTTTTTCCTCTTCAACAGCCTTATCAGTGTCATAAATAGTTGGCATTGCTATATATTCTATTATCTTAGAATTATTAATTTTATCTCCAAGAAATTCAATAAGTCCCTCTATCTCAGTAGCAACTACTCTTAGTCCACTTCCTAAAGCTTCCACGGCAATAAGACCTAATCCCTCAAAATAAGATGGTAGTATAAAAATATCTTTATGCCTCATTATTTCCCCTAAATGTGCTTGATCTACGGCATTATAAATTTTTATTTTCTTAGAATCGCCAACTAAAGCTTCAACCCTAGGTCTATCCTCTTCTTTTAAATTCCCTATTAATTCTAATTCTACATTATTGTCTTTTTTCTCTAATAATCTAAACGCCTTTATCAACTCATAAAAACCTTTTGATTCATCAAATTTCCCTGCATATAAAATTTTTACATTATCCTGTTTTTCGTATTTTTCAGCAGGATAAAAAATCTTCTCATTATATCCAGCACCAATATTTACAATCTTATCCTCAGGATAATTGTAAATATTAGAAATCCCTTCTATAACACCGCTGCTTAGTGCTAATATCTTATCTAATTTGCCAAGGCTTTTGACATACTTATCTTTCATTGCCGGGTTCTTTTCAGCTTGTCTTATATCCGTATTATGACAAACTCCAATTACTTTTTCACCTTCAAACACATCACAAACTATAGAACTTAAAATCCACAAGTGATGTGTGATTACAACATCTGGTTTAAATTCTCTTTTAGCTCTCTCTAATTTTTTACGGAATACTTCCTGCCAAGTTTCCAACATTTCATCTGTCATATTTTTATACAAAGTATTTTCATAAGGCATAATATCACTCATACCAACGATAGGAAAACTAATATCCTTACCTTGAAACTCAACTTCGAATTTCTCTTCTAAGAAATTAAAATCATATTCCGACGTTGTTGCATAAACCGCAGCCTGCTCAACATCAAACTGTTTAAGCCCTTCAATTACATTAGTAAAATATACACCACTTCCTGTCTTAATAGGTAATTGTGCTAATACGTGTAAAATTTTCATAATTATCTTCCTCTATTTCATATTTTCCGTCACTTATATTATAACCTAATTTAACATTTTTTTATAGTAAACGTATTAAATCTTTATGCTAGTCATATAAAAAAGAAACTCACCTAGAATAATCCTCTGCTCTAAGTGAATTTCTTATAATTAAATTACTATCTCTATATTCTATAATTTCACAAGGGAGTGACTCAGAAATCGTGATTTCGAAGAAAACGATTTCGTCGAGTCAGCCCCTAAAAATTTATTAAAACGATAACCTATCGTCTTTTTAATTTCTACGCTCAACCACAAGATGATGATTCTTGATCATCTTTAGTTTCTATATAATCATTTTTATTATAAAACGCATTTTTATATCTATCTAACTTAAATGGTTCGACTAGATTAATAACAGTAAATCCATCTAAACCAAGTTTTTTACATACTTCTTTACTTTCTTCAGGTTTGTCACTATAAACAAAAATTTCTGCGTCTTTATTTAACTTATCTAAAATACTATCTATTTCATTAGGTGAAACTTTGATTTCTTCATCATTTAAAATTTCACTACCTAAGTTTAAAAACTGCTTATTTTTACTTGCAGAGATACGATATTTGAATTCAGATAATAATGCATTGCTGTATATTGCTTTACCATAATCATATTGCTTAATTCCATCTCCAATATGAAGTTTCGTGAACCCACGCTCTCTTAATAATTTTTCAGTATTACGAGATGTTACATCAACTACACAATATAGAATTATATCTTTGTCCTTATACTCATCTAGCACATCGCTATTATTTTTGAAAAGTTTAATAGGTAAGTTTACCGCATTAATTGCATGCCCTCTTGCATATTCTTTTCTCCAACGAACATCTACAACAAGTGCTTCTTCAAAAGTTTTTTTCTCTACTTCAGCTCCAGCGATTCTCCCTGGCTTACCTTTAAGTAATTTAAGCCAAAACGCATAAAGTCCTAATAGGATAATTAATAGTACAATTACTATAATAACAAATATTTTCATCTATTTTACTCCTTTCTTAACATAATTATATTATATCACACATTTTGTATTTTTAATAATAAATGATATTTAAAATTACTTTGATTTTTTTATAAAATAAGAGTAAAATTATGTTATAGACATTTTTTAGAAAGGAGATTTAAATGAAAATTTCCAAAATAAGTAAAATAGACAACAAAAATTTAAAACTCGAATCTTCATTACTTTTTGATGGAATCTTAGTTGGACTAGCCGCAGGAATAGTCGGTGCCAGCTATAGATTACTTATTGGATATAGTGAAAAACTTGTTCACTATACAGCTGACTTTATAAAAACTGGTTTTATATATAAAATTATATTATTAGCAGTTTTAATACTACTCGCATTATTTTCTGGATTCTTACTTAAAAGAGAACCTATGGCAAGTGGAAGTGGAATTCCTCAAGTATCAGCAGAAATAACAGGAAGACTTAATTCAAATCCATTACGTGTGCTTATTTATAAAATCACCGGAGGATTAACAGCTAGTTTAGGTGGTCTATCTTTAGGTAGAGAGGGCCCATCCATTCAACTCGGCGCCATGAGCGGAAAACTTGTATCAAGAATTTTAAAAAAGGATAGTATTAAAGAAAAATATCTTATTACTTGTGGTGCTAGTGCAGGTTTATCTATTGCCTTTGGTGCGCCACTTGCAGGTGTCCTGTTTTCTATAGAAGAAGTTCATAAGCAAATCACAAAAAAAATTGTAATTTGTTGCTTCAGTGCTGCTGTTGTGGCTAATATTGTTGGACAATATATCTTTGGACTTACTGCTATTTTTAAATTCCCAGAGGTACCGTATGTGGAAGTTAGTATATATCCTTGGGTTGCTTTATTAGGTATTTTGCTAGGAATATTTGGAACATTCTATAATGTTACTATAAAAATACTATTTAAAATTTATGAATTCTTGAAACTAAATATAGTATTTAGACCTCAGGTAGCATTTCTAATTTCATTTGTACTTTTTATTTTTTATCCTATAGTACTTGGAAGTGGGCATAATCTAGTAGAATTTTTAATTGAGAATAAATTCAGTTTTATGTTTTTATTAACATTGTATTTTATAAAAACTTTATTTTCACTTGTATCATTCACATCCGGTGTTGCAGGTGGTATTTTCCTACCAATTCTGATTCAAGGAGCTGTACTCGGTACATTATTTAGTAACTTCTTTGATGCCAAATATACTGCTTTATTTGTCATCTTGTCAATGTCTGGATATTTAACAGCAATTGTAAGAAGTCCTATTACTTCAATAATATTATTATTTGAAATGACACAAAAACTTAACTATTTCCTTCCAATAGCACTTTGTTGCTTATTTGCATATATTACTGCGAATATACTCGGGACAAAACCAGTTTACGAATATCTATTAGATCGTATTTTATCAAGCAATAAACTAGACGATGATGAAGTTGAAATGGAAGTAGAGATTCTTACAACAATATCAAACGATAGTTTCTTAGTTGGAAAATCAATAAAAGAAATAGAATGGACTGAAAATACACTTATCTCTAATATCGAACGTTCTGGTAGAGAAATCGTACCTAAAGGAACAACAGTTTTAGAAGCCAACGACAAACTTACTGTCATAATGCCTAAAGAAAGTGTTGAAACATTTTTAGAAAAATTTAGTAAATAAATAAAGACTAGAAGATTTATTAAAATTCTTCTAGTCTTAGTTTTATATTACATTAAAATGTTTTAACGCATTTGTTATTCCATCATCATCTACGCTTGTCGTGATATAATCTGCAATCTCTTTAACATTTTCTCCAGCATTCCCCATCGCTACACCTATTCCAGCATGTTTAAGCATATCTATGTCATTACCACCATCACCAAATGCCATAGTTTCCTCTAATTTAATACCAAAGTGTGCGATAACCGCATCAATGCCAGTATTTTTTCCACCATCTTTTGGAATAACATCTGTAAAATGAGTAGTCCATCTTGCTGCTTTTGAATTAGGCATATATGCTAAAAAGTCCGCTTCTTCCTCTTCTGATACAAAAACATTAAGTTGATAGATTTTTTCACTAATTGCTTTATCATATGCTAGCGGATCTTCTTTAAAACGCTCTGGATCTCCTAGCTCATCTTCTAACCATTTCACCCTTGAATTTTTCAAATTCATAAATGCTCCATCTAATAAAGCAAAGTCACATGCAATCTTATTTTCTTTAAAATAAGGAAGGACATTTTTTATATCTTCTTGCGATAATATCTTATCATTTAAAACTTCACCATTTTCTAAATAGCAATATTGCCCATTTATCGTAATATATCCATCAAATTTAAAATCTAATAAGTCATTTAAAAATGTAGTATGGAATGGTGCTCTTCCTGTAGCTATAAATATCTTAATTCCTTGTTCTTTTAATTTTTTTAAAGTATTTGCTGTATTTTCAGGAATTGTTTTCGTTTTAAAACTTCTTATAGTTCCATCAATATCAAAAAAAACTGCTTTTATTTTAGTCATTTTTATTCTCCATTTTGTTTAAGTCAACTACACTATCTCTTGTTTTTAATTCATAACCAATTAATAGTTTCATAGCTGTTTCTTCTTTTTTTATTATATTTAATAACATTTCTACCGTCTGCTTAGCCGCATCTTTTAAATCAAATTTTATAGTTGTTAATGGTGATTTTAATAATGCAGATGAAGTATAATCTCCAAATGCTGCTACAGAATAATCTTTACCTACATTTAATCCTTCTTCTTCAAGAGCCTTTATCGCTCCATAAGCCAAATTATCAGTTGCGCAAATTAAACAACTATCTTCTTTTAACTTTTCTATGTTCTCTTTTACTATTTCATATCCTTCTTCCATTCCGAAATTAGTAATCAATATACTCTCAGGTTCTAGATTATACTTTTCTAAGGTTCTTATTACCCCTAATTTTCTATAATAACCTACAGCAATATCATCTTCTCCAACTCCTAAGTAAGCTACTTTTTTATGACCACTTGCCAATACATAATTCGTTAAATCTCTAGCAGCATTGAAGTCATTGTACTCAACACTATATGTATACTCTCCTTCTTGCCCTAGCATAACAACAGGAACATCAATAGATTTAATAGTACTTTCATAAGCCTTACTCATCGTAGTAGGTAATAAAATGATCCCATCTACATTTATTCTTGCTAATTTTTTTATATACTCCAATTGCTTATTCTCATCAAAATTAGCATTCATTATTAGCGTCTCATAATTATTTTCTTTTAATTCTTTATCAAGATATTTTAAAGTATTTCCACTGATATAAGAGTGTAAACATGGAACGATTACTCCAATGATCTTACTATCAGTACTTTTTAACGCTTTAGCAAAAGTGTTTGGTGTATAGTTATACTTATCTACTATTTCTTTAATTCTTTCTCTTGTTTCTTTTTTTAAATTCCCACCATTAAAGTATCTTGAGACAGTAGTAGTACCTACTCCGGCCATTTTTGCTATATCTACTATTGTCAATTTTTTCATAGATTACCTCCTTAGACCATAACTATAATTATAAACGATTCAACTAAATAAATAAAGAATTATATAAGAACATTTTTAGAAAATATAAACACTAATTATTTGTTAAATACATTAAATTTTCATTCTGTAATACAAGAAAAATAATTCACTTTTGCTTTTTATTGTAATACAATTCATTTTATATCTTCTAAATAAAAACAATACGAATCGTTATAATGATAGTAATCTTTACTATTTTTGTTGTATTTTTTAAACTATTTTCAATCTACATCGATAAACTGTATCAGTACAAATTAAAAAAAATCGAACAACAGATGTCTAAACACTATCAAACATGCATAGAACAATATGAACAAATAATTTTAAAAAATTAAACAAAAACCTTGAAATCCTTTACTAAAAGTGATATAGTTTTGATTGGAGGTATATTATGATAGTTCAATTAAAAAACGTATCAAAACAATATAAAGATGCTAACTTCAAATTAGAAAATATATCCTTTGATATTAATAAGAAAGAAGTTATTGGAATTATCGGAAGAAATGGTACAGGTAAAAGTACTATTCTTAAAATGATCAACGGGATTGTTTCATATGATAGCGGAGATATACTTTACAAAAACTCTTCTATTAAAGGTATGGATGCAAGTACCCTTAGAAATACTAGAAAAAATCTAGCATACATATTCCAACACTCTAATCTTATTGATAATAAAAGTGTATATTATCATTTAAGTCTAGTATACAAACTAAATAAGGTTTCTGTTGATAAAAAGAAAATAGATGATATTCTTGAATTCATGAATATTACAAGACTAAAAAATAGTCTTTGTGGTAGCTTAAGTGGTGGTGAACAACAAAAAGTCGCTATTGCTATGGCACTACTACAAGAACCTGAAGTTCTGCTTTGTGATGAAATCAGTTCTGCTTTAGACACTAATAGTGAAAAAGAGATCTTTGCTCTTTTAAATAAACTACGAACTACAACTGACATTTCAATTGTTATGATTTCACACAGTCTTTCATTACTAAAGAACTTCTGTGACAGAGTGGTAGTTATCGATGATTCTACTATAAAAGATATTGTCGTACCTAATAAAAATGCAAAAGACGATTACGACAGTAATTACTATAACTACGTAAAGGAGTTTTTATTAAATGATTGATTTATTTAAAGCCAATTACGATGGTATTATGAAAGCATTTTGGGAAACAAACTATATGATGATTTACTCTATGTTAACAGTATTTTTCATTTCCCTACCATTAGGTATTATGCTTTTTGCTTTCAGTCGTGATTATTTATTAAAGAATAGAGCAGTTTATGAAGGACTAAGCATTTCCCTTAATGCCCTGCGTAGTGTTCCGTTTCTAATTTTTGTATTCATATTAATCCCTGTAAATAGATTCCTATTTAAAACATCTTTTGGGAATATTGCAGCAATCTTGCCTCTTACACTAGTTGGTGTAAGTATCTATGCTCGATTTGTTGAACAAGCCCTTATAAATGTTCCTAAAAAGATTGTAGATAGAGCTATAAGTATGGGAGCTACTAAAATTCAAATTATTAGATACTTCTTATTACCTGCTACAATGGATAACTTAATCTTATCATTCACCTATACTACTATTAGTTTACTAGCGTATACTACTGTAATGGGTGTAATCGGAGCAGGTGGTCTTGGTGAATTTGCATTCAGATATGGATATCAAGAATACAATTATGATCTAATGTATTTAATAGTAATAATATTTATTATATATGTATTTATTATTCAATCTATAGGTTATGGATTAGCTAAACGTTTCACAAATAAGAAGGAGAAATAGATTAATGAAAAAAGTATTATCTATTGTTGCTAGTCTTTTAGCTCTTGTGCTTGTATTAACAGCATGTTCTAGCAAAACTAGCGATAAAAAAGAAGAAAAACAAGAAAACAAAACAATTAAAGTTGCTGCCCATGTCCCACCATTTACTGACATGTTAGAATTAGTTAAAGAAGATTTACAAAAAGAAGGATATACTCTTGAAATTGTAAAAGTATCTGATAACGTTCAAGCTAACGTTGCTTTAGCAAACAAAGAAATCGATGCTAACTTCTTCCAACATGAACCATTCATGAAACAGTACAACGAAAAAAATCACACTAACTTAGTAGCAGTAGCAAAAGTTTATAACTCAATTCCTGCTTTCTACTCAAAAACTGTTAAAAACATCAAAGATCTTAAAGATGGTGCTGACGTAGCTATTCCATCTGATGCTTCAAATATGGCGCGTGCATTAAGATTATTAGCTCACGGTGGATTAATCACATTAAACGATCCTAACAGTTACAACGTTACTGTAAAAGATATCAAAGATAATCCAAAACATCTTAAATTTACAGAAGTTGGTCTTTTAAACTTAAGTGATGCATATGCAGAAAAAGATTTAGTATTCAACTACCCAACTTACATTGCTAAATTAAACCTTACACCAATAAAAGATGGACTTTTAATGGAAGATAAAGCTGACTTTACATACGCTGGAGTTCTTGCAGCTCGTGAAGATAACAAAGACGACGCAAAAGTTCAAGCAGTGAAAAAAGCTTTAACTAGCCAAAAAGTTAAAGATTTCTTACAAAAGAATTACGAAGGTAAAGCTACTGCAGCCTTCTAATAAATATTTATTATTACTAATCCAAAATCTATATTATACAATCAACAACCTTACCTCTAAATAAAAAATATACTTAATAGGAGAATATATAATGAAGAAAATAATTTCATTTATAGCTAGTTTAGCTGCTTTATTATTAGTTTTAACAGCATGTTCAAGCAAAACTGAAGCACCTAAAAAAGAAGAGAAGAAAGAACCAGTTACTGTAAAAGTAGCTTCTCACACTTCTCCAATGACAGACATGTTAGAAATGATCAAAGAAGATCTTAAAAAAGACGGTTACAACTTAGAAATCGTTAAAGTTTCTGATAATGTTCAAGCTAACGTTGCATTAAACAATAAAGAAGTTGACGCTAACTTCTTCCAACACAAACCATTCATGGAACAATTTAACCAAAAAAATAATGCTCACCTAGTAGCTGTTCAACCTATTTACAACGCTACTGTAGCATTCTACTCTAAAACTCTTAAAGATATCAAAGATCTTAAAGATGGTGCTGATGTAGCTATCCCTTCAGATCCAACAAACTTAGCTCGTGCTTTACGTTTATTAGATCACGCTAAAGTTATTACTCTTAAAGATCCAAACAGCTTTACAGTAACTGAAGCGGATATCAAAGACAATCCAAAACACCTTAAATTTACTAAAGTAAGCTTACTAAACCTTAACGAAGCATACAACGAAAAAGATTTAGTATTTAACTACCCAACTTACATCGCTAAATTAGGATTAACTCCTGATAAAAACGGTCTAGCTCTTGAAAAAGAAGGAGACTTAACATTCGCTATCTCTCTAGTAGCTCGTGAAGATAACAAAGACGATGCTAAAGTTCAAGCAGTTAAAAAAGCATTAGCTAGTGAAAAAATTAAAGATTACATCAACAAAGAACTTAAACCAAAAGGACACGCTACTCCAGCGTTCTAATATAAATTAAAATAAAGATCATCTATAACATTAGATGGTCTTTTTTTATGCGTACTTTTTAAACAATTATACACGTATTAAAAGAAACAATTTAATTTGTAAAATTGCTTTTCTTTATTTTCTGCAATATTATATTTCTTTTTTCCATACAGTATATATATAATTAATTTTCATTTCATAAGATATCTTTTATAACTATTATTTTCACTATTTATCTTTATATTTTAAATATTAAATTCCATAATAAATAACCCTACAACTTTATAGCAATCAACCGATGTAGAATGGAAAGATTTACAATAATATGGTATAATAACGCTATACTAATGAGTAAAAAATGAGAAGGAGATGCAAATGAGTTTTCCTGAAGAAATAAAGAAAATTAGACAACGTTCATTCCTCACACAGCAAGACTTTGCTAAGAAAATTGGTGTGGCATTTTCCACTGTGAACCGTTGGGAATCTGGACGCGCAAAGCCAAACTTAAAAGCGATGAAAAACATTAATACATTTTGCTTAGATAATAACATTCCTTATGAAACTATAGAGGAAGCTTGGCTTAATTACAGAATAGAGAAATAAAGGAGCAATATTTCCATGACAGATAAAGAATTGAAAGATTTAAAAGATACCCTATGGCACTCCGCAGATGTTCTTCGCGCAAGTGCACATTTAGCTGCAAATAAATATGGGCAGCCTATTCTTGGGCTTATCTTCCTTAGATATGCAGATATTTTATATAAACAACATAAAGAAGATATTGAAGATGAATATAATCGACTAAAAGGTGGACGTATGGAAAAGTCACTGAGAGAAATTTCTATCGAGAAATGTGGATTCTATCTTCCAGAATGTGCTTATTATGACTTCATCAACGATGCGCCCGACGATGCGAACAAAGCTATTCTTGTAAAGAAAGCTATGGAAGCCATTGAGGATGAAAATCCTAAGATGGACGGCGTCCTTCCTAAAGAAGTATACGCTCAGCTTGTACCAGATGAAGAACCTGAGCTTCTTTCTAATATTGTGCGTATTTTTAAAGATATCCCTGAAAATAGTACAATTGATATTTTCGGTGAGATTTATGAATTTTTCTTAGGTAAGTTTGCACTTGCAGAAGGTAAAGATGGAGGAACCTTCTATACTCCTGCAACTGTAGTAAGATATATGGTAGAAGTATTAAATCCTCAACCAGGTGAAAAGAAGTTCCTAGATCCAGCATGTGGTTCTGGAGGTATGTTTGTCCAAGCCGCAAGATACATGCATGATCACAACGCCACTGAGAGTGAACAGATGAAGTTCCGTTGCTATGGTGTTGAAAAGGAACCTGACACAGTAAAACTGGCAAAAATGAACCTACTTCTTAATAATATTCGTGGCGACATTACACAAGCTAACTCATTCTATTCTGATCCATATAATGCATTTGGACAGTTTGATTACGTAATGGCAAATCCACCATTTAATGTTGATGAGGTTGTAGTTGAGAAAGTATCTGACGATATCCGCTTCAATACATATGGTGTACCAAGAAATAAAAGTAAATCGACTAAAAATAAATCTGATAAGAAAGAAACAGTACCAAACGCTAACTACTTGTGGATTGGCTATTTTGCCACTGCATTAAATGAGCATGGTAAGGCAGCGCTTGTTATGGCAAATTCTGCATCTGATGCATCAGGTTCAGAGTATGAGATCAGAAAGAAAATGATCGAAGAAGGTATCATCTCACAGATGGTGACTCTCCCTTCTAATATGTTCTCATCAGTTACACTTCCAGCAACACTTTGGTTCTTTGATAAGCAGAAACCAAATACTGAGAAGAAAAATGAAATCTTATTTATTGACGCTAGAAATGTATTTACTCAGATTGATCGTGCTCATAGAAAGTTCTCTGAGGAGCAGATTAAAAATCTTGGTATCATAACAAAACTATATCACGGAGATACACAGGCATTAATTGATTTAATCGATGAGTATAAAACAGAACTTGAAAACGCCCCAGAATCTTCTGATAACAAAGAAGTTCCAACCAAAGATTATTGGCAATCTCAGATTGACTGGTTAACTGAAAGATTCCCAGATGACGTATATACTGATGTGATTGGTCTTTGCAAGGCAGCACCATTGGATGGTGAAGATGGAATTGTTGATCAAGACTATTCCCTTAATGCAGGACGTTATGTAGGTGTAGTGATAGAAGATGATGGCTTAACACAGGAAGAGTTTAAGGAAGAAATGTATTCTTTACATAACGAGTTCACAACATTAAATGCTGAGGCAAAAAAACTTGAAGAATTCATCTCAAATAATCTGAAAGAATTGTTGGGTAAATGATATGAAGAAAATAACATTTGATAATTTTGTTAGGCTGAGTAGAGGATTTGATTTACCAGAGAGAAAGATTGTGGATGGTGAATATCCCGTTGTAGCCTCAACAAATATAAAAGCCTATCATAATGCATACAAAGTCAATCCTCCAGTGGTTGTTACAGGACGATCTGGGAGTTTAGGAAAAGTACAATATATAGATAGCAAATGTTGGCCTTTAAATACGTCTCTGTATTCTAAAGACTTTAGAGGGAATATCCCTAAATATATATACTTTTTTTTACAAACGATGCATTTAGAACAATATAACGCAGGAGCAGGTGTTCCTACATTAAATCAAAATCATTTGCAACGATTAAAAATAGTAGTCCACGATATAGATGAACAAAAGAAGGTTGCAGATATCCTCTCTACCTATGACAACCTTATCGAAAACAACAATAAGAGAATCAAATTGTTGGAGCAAATGGCTGAAAATCTCTATAAAGAATGGTTTGTAAGATTTCGCTTCCCTGGATACGAAGACGTGGAGTTTGAAGAGAAGAAACCTAGAGGTTGGCAAGTTAGCAACGAAGAGAAAAAACACTATGCACCTTCTATCTTCAAATATGATGAATTTGGAAAAATCGGGAGTTTTGCAAGAGGAAAAAATATTACTGTGGCGAAGATGATTGAAGGTGATATTCCTGTAATTTCGGCAGGATTGCAACCTTCTGGATACCACAACGAAGCTAATGTATATGGTACAAGCCTTACAATCAGTGCTTCTGGTGCTAATGCTGGATATCTTCAATATCATATGAATGATATTTGGGCCGCAGATTGTTCATACTATCAAGACGATACAAAAATTTGGTTTCTATATAATACTCTTAAATATTTACAACCAGTTATTAGTAACTTACAATGTGGGGCTGCTCAACCACATGTATATCCTAAAAACATCAATAAACTCTTTGTTTTAATACCTACAGAAGAATTGATTTATAAATATAATGATTTTGTTAAGACATATTATGAAGAAATCAAAATACTTAATCAGCACAATCAAATACTTACAAAACAAAGAGATATGCTTTTACCACGCTTAATGAGTGGAAAACTTAAAGTGTAAGGAGGTGTTCCTATGCGTAACTTTATATCAGAAGACAATATAGAACAGGCGATACTTGAAAAATTAAAAGCTGATCCCTTTAACTACGATATCCTTATTTGTAATGCTGATCCTAGCAAGCGTGACGATTTGAATGATGGTACAGGAAGATCTTCTAAGAGAGAATGTGTTCTTCCTGATATTATGCTACATTCTCTAAAACGTATTAACCCTACTATACCCGAAGACAAAATAAAGGAAATAGTAAAGACTTTAAGACAGGACTACACAGGTACGGATATTATTGATACCAACTATAAAATATACAGACAAATTCGAAATAATATAAAAATAACAGTTCGAAGAAATGGAAAAGAAGACTTTGATTTTGTTAAGCTCATCGACTTCGAGAATCCAGAGAACAACACTTTCACAGCTGTTTCTCAGATGTGGATTCAAGGAAAGGTCTATTATCGTAGACCGGATATCCTTATCTTTGTAAACGGGATGCCTCTTATATTTATTGAACTAAAGAATAGCATTGTTAAGATCGAAGAAGCATATAATAAGAATTTAAAGGATTATATACGAGATATTCCTAATCTATTTGCATTCAATCAGATTTGTGTTCTATCAAACGGACTAGAAACTAAACTTGGTGCATTCAATGCGACCTATGATTACTTTTTTGAATGGCTTAAAGTTGATAGTGAAAAGGAAATACTGGATCGAGAAGCTATTTACTCTTCAGAAACTATAAAAGATAGTTCTGTAAGATATTTTGTGGATGGTCTACTAAACAAAGATAGATTGATTGACTATCTAGAAAACTTTATTCTGTTTGAAAATCAACGAATAAAAATTATTGCTAAAAACCATCAGTACTTAGGGGGAAATAATCTGATGGAGTCAGTGGAAAACAGAAAAGAATTAAATGGTAAACTGGGGGTATTTTGGCATACACAAGGCTCTGGTAAGTCCTACTCTATGGTTATGTTTGCTCGTAAGGTTAAACGTAAAGTAGCTGGTAATTTTTCATTCCTTATTATCACCGACCGTGAAGATCTGGACACGCAGATTCATAAGAACTTTGTACGTACAGAAGTTATCGGTTCTAAAGAAGAGTGTCAACCAAAGGACAGCAAGCAACTACGAGAATTTTTAACTACCAATAAGGCTTTTATTTTCACACTGATTCATAAGTTCAGATACGATAAAACGAAGAAGTATCCCGTTCTTTCAACACGTGATGATATTATTGTTCTTGTAGATGAAGCACATAGAACACAATATAAAGATTTAGCAGAAAACATGAGAACTGCACTACCTAATGCAAATTTTGTTGCATTTACAGGTACCCCTCTTCTTGGTACTAAACGCCTAACAAATCAATGGTTTGGTGATTATGTATCAGAATATAACTTCGCGCAATCTGTTGAAGATGGTTCTACCGTTCCATTGTTCTATTCAAGAAGAGTTCCTGAGGTAGGTCTTGAAAATAATTTTCTTGATGATGACGTTGTGAATATTATCGAAGAAGAAAACCTTAATGAAGATGAAACACGTCTATTGGAGAATGCATCCTCTCGTATTTTAGAAGTAATCAAGCGTGAGGACAGACTTGATAAGGTAGCACAGGATATTGCATATCATTTTCCAAGACGAGGATTTCTTGGAAAAGGAATGGTTGTATCAGTGGACAAATATACAGCTGTTAAAATGTATGACAAAGTTCAACATTACTGGGCTATTGAAAAACAAAATATTACGAAGCAGCGAAATACTGCTACTACAAAAGAAGAGCGTGTTCAACTTACTCAAATTCTTTCTTATATGAATAAAGTAGAAATGGCTGTTATCATTTCCGAAGAGAACGATGAAGAAACTAAATTTGCTAAACAAGGATTGAAAATATCAGACCATCGTAAAAAAATGAAAGAAATCACACCAGACGGCAGAGATATTGAGGACAGATTCAAAGACCCTGATGACTCGCTACAACTAGTATTTGTGTGCGCAATGTGGTTAACAGGATTCGATGTGAAGAACCTTTCTACACTTTATCTTGATAAGCCAATGAAAGGTCACACATTAATGCAAGCTATAGCCCGTGCTAACAGAGTTTATCCTGGTAAGCCTGCTGGAATAATCGTTGATTATGTTAATGTCTTTAAATATATGAAGAAGGCATTAACGGAATATGCTACAGGTAATGACGGAACAGAGTTCCCAGCAAAAGATATTGATCAGCTAATTGGATATATTGATGGCACAATTTCTGAGGCAGATTCTTTCCTATTATCATTAGACATTGATCTAAATAAAATAATTGAAGATTCAAATACACTAGATAAATTGGATGCATTAAGACGTGCTTATGATACTATTATTGCTAAAGATAACGATAAAGAGAAATTCAAGGTTATTCTTAACACGTTAACAAATCTCTATGAAGCATCAAAACCTGAAATCTTTGAAAAAAACTGGAATAATGACAAATTTGCACCTCTTGTATATTTGCACGGACTATTATACCACATTATCGATGATGAGAAAGTAGCTCGTGCAAGACAGAAAATGAACCAAATCCTAGATGGTAGTGTTACCGCAAATCAAAATTTCGTCAATTATGTTCGAGAAGATTCTGCTCGCTTCACAATAAAAGGAACAAAGGCTATTGACCTATCAAAAGTAGATGTTGAACAGCTTAGAAAAGAAATAAAGACTGCTAAGTACAAGGCTATTGAAATTAATGACTTGAAAGAATACATAGAGAAAGTTCTAAAACAAATGCTTAATAGAAATCGCACTCGAACAAAATTCTCTGAACGTTTCAAGCGTATTATTGATTCCTATAATGCCGGTGGAACTGAAAATGAAGATTATTACGAACAACTTGTAAAACTTCTTGAAGAACTACGTCAGGAGGATAAGCGTGCCAACAAAGAAGGTCTTGCTGAAGCAGAACTAGAAATTTACGATCTGCTTATTGCTGGTAAGAAATTAACACAGAGTGACGAGCAAAAGGTAAAACTCTCTGCGAAAAACCTTTATAAGAAACTGAAAGATAATCGTAGCAACCTTCTTGTAGTAGATTGGTACAAGGATGAACAACCTCGTGCTAAACTAAAATATGAAGTGGAATTATCATTGAATAATGATCTACCTGAAAGCTATGATAAAGCAGCATTTGATTCCAAAGTATCATTGCTCATGAATCACTTTGTTGATATGGCAGTTCAAGGTTATGGTTGGATCGGTATCAGATAACAAAGACGATGCTAAAGTTCAAGCAGTTAAAAAAGCATTAGCTAGTGAAAAAATTAAAGATTACATCAACAAAGAACTTAAACCAAAAGAACACGCTACTCCAGCGTTCTAATATAAATTAAAATACTTAGCAGACAATGTTTGCTAAGTATTTTTTTACTTTAATATACCTTAATCACTCTGTTTAACAATGTTCCATCGCTAATAAAGTATATATTATTGTACTCTCAAATGCCTGTAGTAGACCCTAGAAAGCAGAATAATATCTAATAACTTGCTAGCACAATTGTCCATAACAAAAAAAGAAACTGACTTTTACATCAGTTCCTTTTTATTAATTATCTTATTTGTGTAATTCTTTTTCGAAAGCTTCTCTAACTTGTCCTACTGAGAATCCGATGATTACTTGAATTGCTTTACCGTTACGAGCAACTCCAAGAGCTCCAGAACGTTTTAAGAATTCATCATCTTTAACTAAGCTTTCATCTTTAACGTTAACACGTAATCTTGTTACACAGTTAGTAACGTCTACGATATTATCTTTACCACCTAAACCTTCAAGAATGATTACTGCTTGATCGTCATGAGTAGCTGCATCATCTCTAACTTCTGGTTTTGGTGCTTCTTTACCTTTTTCACGGTACTCTTGTTTAGAGTAAAGTTTTGTTTCAGCATCATCTGCTTCACGTCCAGGTGTGTTTAATTGGAATTTAAGGATTAAGAATCTAAATACGAAGAAGTAGATTACTGAGAATACTAATCCAATTGCGATTTGAACGAATACTTGAGATGAGTGATTTTTGAACATTGGTAACCAGTTAAGAGCTAAGAAGTCGATTAATCCACTTCCGAAGTTACCTACAACTCCAAATTGGTACATAGTTGCTGACATTAATGCACCTAATACTGCGTGAGTAGCGAATAACATTGGTGCTGCGAATAAGAATGTGAACTCGATTGGTTCAGTGATTCCTGTTAAGAAACCAGTAAGTGCTGCTGGGATTAATAATCCTGCTACAACTTTTTTCTTGCTGTCTTTAGCTGTTACATACATAGCTAAAGCTGCTGCTGGTAAACCAAATACTTTTGAGTTACCGTGTAATGAGAATCCACCTTGTGGGAATAACTCTTTTAATGGAGTTGAGCTTTGAGAGAACTCTTGAATGTGTTGTACCCAGTAAGCTGTGATTCCATTTTCTACTACTGCTGGTCCAAACATGAATGGACCATAGATGAAGTGGTGTAATCCTGTTGGGATTAAAATTCTTTCTAGGAATGTGTAAGTGAATACCCCTGCAACTCCAGAAACTTTTAAGAATCCTTGTAATGCAGCAATTCCTAATTGAACTTTTGGCCATAATAAAGCTGTTAAGAATGCAGCTGGAATCATGATAATAAATCCAACTAAGATAACAAATGTTGAACCTTGGAAAATTCCTAATAATTCAGGTAATTTTTTGTCAAAGTATTTGTTGTGAATCCATACTGAGATAGATGCAATAACGATAGAACCGATGATTGAAGTATCTAATGTGATTGCTCCAGCGATTCTTGTAATACCTGTAGGTAATTTAAGAGCTGGTGTTACATCTACTCCGAAGAATTTGAATTGAGTTAAGAATCCGTTGATGAAGTAGTTGTAAACCATGTAGATTAAGAACGCTTCTAATGCAGCACGACCATTTGCTTTTTTAGCAAGACCAATTGGAATACCAAGAGCGAATACTACTGGCATTTGGTTAAAGATTGTCCATCCTCCTTGTTCAACTACGAACCAGAAGTTATACCAAAGAGTACCCTCTGTCGCGATGCTCCCTACTAAGTTAGGGTTTTTAAAGATTGAAGTTAATCCTACTACTAATCCGAAGAATGCGAATATAATAGAAGGCATTAACATAGCGCCACCAAAACGCTGAATTTTTTGTAACATAACATTTTCCTCCTTTTTTTATTTTTCTGCTAATGTTACTTCTAAGCCATTATGATCAGAAATTATTGGATAATTATCATCATTAAATATAACAAAACTTTCTTTTACGTCCAATTTTCTATTAATAAAAACATAATCCAATTTTTTCTGACACATAGAATCTTCCCAACCACTTATATTTTTATATACGGTAACTCCCCCGTCTTTTTTCTCGGCTAATTCATATGTATCATATAATCCTTTATCAAGTATTCTTTTGTAATCATCTACTTGATGGAAATAATCCGTATTGAAATCTCCCATGAAAACTTTAAGATTTTTGTTATCTGTATAATTAATTAGGTTGCTAAGATTTTGATCTATGTCTTCCCCTTTACAAGTTGGCAAATTCATATGACAACTGTAAAATTCTACGATCTCATTATTTATTTTAAGATCGACTTTTAAAATTTTTCTCGATTCGATAGAAGTTACGGTTTGTTGTGCCGTACAGTAAAAATCCTCTACGGCAACAACTTCACCTTTAGCTAATATCGCTAAACCTTCTTCGAATTTATCAAATCCTATATGAGAATAAGTCCAATAGTAATTATAACTATCTTCTCCATATTCTCTAATTTTATCAAGTAATAATTTCCCAAAATTATCTTCTTTAATTCCATCGTGAACATCTTTGCTATTAATCAATTGATTTACTTCTTGCATGGCAACCACGTCATAATTTTTTTCTACAATTACCTTTGCTAAAATATCTAATTTTTCAAGCTGGTTTTCTTCTAACCAACTATGTACATTAATTGTTAATAGTCTCATTTAATGTTCCCCACTTCTTTATTTATTATTTTTTATTCCAAATATCTTCATTGTATTGAGCAATTGTACGGTCAGATGAGAAGAATCCTGCTTTTGCAATGTTCGCAATAACTTTCTTCATCCATAATTCACGGTTTTCGTAATCTGCTAACATTTCTTCTTTCTTAGCGTAATATTCCTCAAAGTCAATAAGTGTCATGAACCAGTCTTTATTAAGTAGTTCGTTGTATAATCTTTCTAATCTTTCTTTGTTTCCAAGTTTAACTAAATCTTTAGAAACGATGAAGTCAACAACTTCTTTAACACCATCTTTTTCATAGTATTCTTTAGAAACATATCCAGCAGTTTCGTAAAGTTTAATGATCTCATCACTTTCTTTACCAAAGATGTAGATATTTTCGCGTCCAACTAGTTCATCAATTTCCACGTTAGCTCCATCTAGAGTTCCTAGAGTTAGAGCTCCGTTTAACATGAATTTCATGTTACCAGTTCCACTTGCTTCTTTAGAAGCTAATGAAATTTGTTCAGAAATATCAGTTGCTGGAATTAATTTTTCTGCAACACTTACATTATAGTTTTCAACTAAGAATACGTTTAAGTATTTGTTTACTTCTGGATCATTGTTAATTAATTCTGATAGACATAGAATTAAGTGAATGATATCTTGAGCTATAATATAAGCTGGTGCTGCTTTACCACCGAAGAATACTGTAATTTTTCTTTCTGGTAATTTACCATTTTTGATGTCTAAGTATTTTTTGATTACATATAAAGCGTTCATTTGTTGACGTTTATATTCGTGGAATCTCTTGATTTGTGTATCAATAATACTGTTTTCATCAAGTTCGATACCTTGAGTTTCTTTTAGGTATTCTTTAAGAACAAGTTTGTTCTCATGTTTAATTTCTTCTAATTTAGCTGCTACTTCTTTACTATCTACAAATGCTAATAGTTTTTCTAATTTAGTTGCATCTGTTAAGTATTCATCACCGATTAGGTCTTTTAAGTAAGCCGCTAAAGGTCTGTTAGAGAACTCTAACCAACGTCTGAATGTGATACCGTTAGTTTTGTTGTTAAATTTCTCTGGATATAATTCATAGAAGTGTTTTAACTCAGAGTTTTTAAGAATTTCAGTGTGTAGGTAAGCAACCCCGTTTACACTGTTAGAGAAGTGAATATCCATGTTTGCCATGTGTACTCTATCATCTTTATCGATGATTTGAATATCTTCACCTTCATATTTTTCTCTAATAACTGCATCTAATTGTTTGATGATTGTTACTAAGTGCGGTACCACTTCTTCTAAGTATGCTAATGGCCATTTTTCTAACGCTTCTGCTAAGATAGTGTGGTTTGTATAACCAGTCATTTTTTGAACGATTGTGTATGCTTCTTCAAATTCAATTCCGTGTTTTTCAGTTAATAAACGAATTAATTCAGGAATTACCATACTTGGGTGAGTATCGTTAATTTGAACATATGCATATTCGTATAGATCGTGAACATTACTTCCTTTAGCAATTGCTTCATCTAAAATTAATTGAGCCGCGTTTGATACCATGAAGTATTGTTGGTAAATACGTAGTAATTCACCATTTTTATCACTATCATCTGGATATAAGAATAATGTTAAGTTTTTCTCGATATCAGTTTTATCAAAACTAATACCATCTTCAATAATACTGCTATCTACTGATTCGATATCGAATAAGTTTAGGTAGTTTTTAGTATCTTTTTTGTATCCTAATACGTCAATTCTTTTTAGAGTTGAAGTTAGGTTGAAGTTTTTGAATGGTACAGTGTATTTAACATCAGTATCTCTTAACCATGAAGAATCTTCAATCCAGAAGTTTGGCTCTGCATGTTGTTCATTTTTAACAAATACTTGTCTGAATAATCCACAGTGATAGTTTAATCCAACTCCATCACCATTGATTCCTAAAGATGAGATAGAATCGATGAAGCAAGATGCTAAACGCCCAAGACCACCGTTACCTAGTGATGGTTCTAATTCTGCTTCTTCAACATCACTAAGACGTTTGTTAGCTGCGTTTAATTCTTTTTCGATTTCTTCGTAGATACCTAAGTTAATTAGGTTGTTTGATAATAGCTTACCAATTAAAAATTCTGCTGAAATGTAGTAAACTTTCTTTTTATCAGAGTTTAAAGCTTTTTTATCAGCTTCTTCTTTTACATAGTTTAATAGTTGTTTATATATCTCTTTGTTCTCTAAAGTACTTAGTTCTTTATTTGTATTTTCTAATACATATTTACTAAATGACATTTTATACCCTCTCTCTTGAATATCTTACTGTAATGTTTCTTAAAAATTCTTTTCTCTCTTCTGTTAGATCTTCTGCAAGCATTCTCCACTCCCAGTTTCCTCCAACTGTTGATGGAACGTTCATTCTGCTTGTTGCATCTTTATCTAATAAATCTTGCATTGTTACGATTGCGTAATCACTTACTGAAGAGTAAATTCCTCTAATCATAGCTTCTGTGATTTTTTCCTCATCACGACGGTTTAAGTATTCAGAAACTAGTTCTTTTTCTGATTCGCTTAGTTTTTCATACCATCCATTAACTACATCGTTATCATGTGTTCCTGTGTATGCAACACTATTTTGAGTATAATGATGAGGTCGGTCTAAATTATCTTCTCCTGGGAAAGCGAATTGAAGAATCTTCATACCAGGATATCCAGAATCATCTAGTAATTTTTCTGCTTTAGCATCGATAAATCCTAGATTTTCTGCAACGATTGGTAAATCACCTAATTGTTCTTTAATTTTTTGGAATAATTCAATTCCTGGACCAGCTTCCCAAGTACCATTTACTGCATTTTCTGCATCTTTATCTATTTGCCAGAAATCTGAGAATCCTTTGAAGTGATCTATACGAAGTACATCGTAGATTTTAAAACTTTCTTGAACTCGGTAAATCCACCATGAGAATCCTTGTTCTTTGTGTTTTTCCCAATCATAGATTGGATTACCCCAAAGTTGTCCAGTAGGACTGAAGTCATCTGCAGGACATCCAGCTACATAAAGTGGTTCATTGTTTGCATCAACTTTAAATAGTTCTGGCATAGTCCACATCTCAACACTATCAGCACTTACATAAATTGGCATATCTCCAATAATTTTGATTCCTTTTTCATTAGCATATTCTTTTAATGCTAACCATTGTTTAAAGAAGAAATATTGTGTTACTGTGTAGTATCTTATGCTATCTTGAAGTTCTGTGCGATATTTTTCACGAGCTGCTTGTTCACCTTTTTTGATATCTTCATCCCAGTGAATAAAACTCTTATATCCGAAACTTTCTTTTATAGCCATATATTCAGCATAATCTGCTAACCAACTTGAGTTCTCAGCTTCAAATTTTTCAATTTCAGCTAATACTTCATTATTTTTACTAGTATTAGCAACTGCTTTTTCTAAAATTGGTCTTCTTGCTTCAAATAATAATGCATAATCAACTTTTTCAGGATTTTCTCCAAAGTTAACATTTACATAATCACTTTCTTCAAGTAATCCATCTTCTTTTAATAATGAGAAATCAATTAGATTTAAGTTTCCTGCTACAGCTGAGAAACTTTGGTATGGTGAATCACCATAACTTGTAGTTGTTAATGGTAAAATTTGCCAATAAGTTTGTTTTGTTTCTTCTAAGAAATCAACAAAATCATAAGCACTTTTACCAAATGTTCCTATTCCGAATTGACCTGGTAATGATGTAATATGCATTAAAACACCACTTGAACGTTTTGTCATTATTAGTTTCCTCCGTTATTATTTAACTTGTATTTACAAAATAAGTTCTTATAACTTAACATTTATTATTATAATAAAACACTTACATTTTGTCAACACATTTATGTAATTCTTTTTATTTAGTTATGTAACCTATACGTAAATGTTGAAAACACTATAAAACTTTTACATATTTCTTGATTTTTAATCCTTGTACATTTATAATAATATAGATAAACTTTGAGAGGTTAATAGTAAATGAGCAAATACAAACAAGTCTACAGAGACTTAAAAGAAAAAATTGACACTCGAGTATATAAACGTAATACTGAATTACCGAGTGAAAATGAGCTAGTTAAAGAATATGGCTATTCTAAAGATACAATCAGAAAAGCTCTATCTTTATTAGAAATTAATGGTTATATTCAAAAAATCAAAGGTAAGAACTCTTTGATTCTTGGGCATGGTAGGATTAAAAATAACTATCTTGGAAATATTAAAACTTCTTCTGAATTAAATATCGATGGAAAATACGAAATTAAAACATCTTTAGAATCCCTTTATATCATTCAAGGTGATAAAAAGATAATGGATATTTTCGGATCGAATGAAGATAATGATTTTTACAGAGTTAGTCGTAGTAGATTAATAAACGGTGAACGACTAGAATACGAGGTGTCTTATTTCGATCGTAAACTTGTTCCATTTATTAATAAAGAAATTGCAGAATCTTCTATCTATAAATATTTAGAAAAGGAATTGGGATTAAATATTACACACTCAAGACGTGAAATTTCATTTAGATATGCTACTGAAGAAGAAAAACAACATATGGACTTAGGTGAATATAATATGGTCGCTGTTGTTGAAAGTATCACATACTTATCAAATGGTAATATCCTACAATATGGAATACTAACATATAGACCAGACAAATTCACATTTGTAACTATGGCAAAAAGATAAAAACGACTCGTAAATTACGATTTTATTAGAATCGAATTTATAGAGTCGTTCTTTTTTTAAAAAAAATTTTACTATTCAAATATTTTAAGTATGGTGGCGAACGGTTCCATCTAACTTTAATTGTCATTTAGACAATTAAAGTGGATATTACACCTTGAAATTAAGCTTAAAATCTTAATTTCACCGATGGAACTTTTTCAAGTTCCATTATCACCATTACAAAATATTTGAGTAAAATTAATAATACTATTTAAAAATTAATCAATTTATTTATTAATCAAGTTTATATTTTTCTTACTGTTTTGTAGTAGCTGAAGTGAAAAACTTTTGTGTTTCACTGCGAGAAAATGAGACTACAGGCTCATTTTCTAACCGGAATATCCTTTTGAGATAACAAAAGATATGGAGGTGTCGCAAGCTACACTTAAAACAGGAAAAGGAAAAATATAAAATTCACTAAATATAGTATCTAATCACATATAAAAAACTGATAAAGGAAAATTATTCCTCTATCAGTTTTTATTTTATTCGAGATTATTTTAATCTTTCTTCTAATTCTGCTTTTAAGTCTTCAAATCCTGGTTTTCCAAGAAGAGCAAACATATTTTTCTTATACGCTTCTACTCCTGGTTGGTCAAATGGATTTAGACCTTGCATGTATCCAGAAATACCTACAGCTTTTTCGAAGAAGTATACTAAGTATCCGAATGTAAACTCACTCATATCTGGAAGTTCTACTACAAAGTTAGGTACTCCCCCATCAGTGTGAGCAAGAAGAGTTCCTTCAAATGCTTTAGTATTTACAAAATCCATAGTTTTTCCAGCTAGGTAGTTAAGTCCATCTAAGTTATTTTCAGCTTCTTTAAGTTCAATATCTTTATTTGGAGATTTAACTTTTAAGATAGTTTCAATTAGAATACGACGTCCTTCTTGAACATATTGTCCCATAGAGTGAAGATCAGTTGAGAAGCAAACACTTGATGGGTATAATGCTTTTCCGTCTTTACCTTCAGACTCACCGTAAAGTTGTTTCCACCATTCGTTGAAGTAAACCATTGATGGTTCGTAAGAAACAAGAATTTCAATTAATTTACCTTTTTGTTGTAATACGTTACGCATTACAGCATATTGGTAAGCAATGTTAGTACTTAAATCTGGTGAAGAAAGTTCATCTTGAGCTAATTTAGCTCCAGCCATCATTTTATCAATATCAATTCCACTCACAGCAATTGGAAGTAATCCTACTGCAGTAAGAACTGTGAAACGTCCACCGATATCATCAGGTACTACAAATGTTTCATATCCTTCATCATCAGCTAATGATTTTAATGCTCCACGAGCTTTATCAGTAGTAGCGAAGATTCTTTCTCTTGCTCCTTCTTTTCCATATTTTTCTTCAAGTAATTCTTTGAAGATACGGAATGCAATCGCAGGCTCAGTAGTTGTACCAGATTTAGAAATTACGTTTACAGAGAAATCTTTTCCTGTAGTTTTTAAGTAATTCACTAATTCTTGAGTATAACTTGAAGAAATAGTGTGACCTACGAAGAAGATTTGAGGAGTTTTTCTATCTTTTTCATAGAAGTTATAGAAACTATCGTTAAGCATTTCAATTGCTGCACGAGCTCCTAAGTATGATCCACCAATTCCGATAACAACAAGTACATCAGAATTACCTTGAATTTTTTTACTAGTTTCTTTAATTCTAGCGAATTCTTCTTTATCGTAGTTAGTTGGTAAATCAACCCATCCTAAGAAGTCACTACCAATTCCAGTTTTATTGTGTAATTGATCGTGAGCAACTTTCACATAACCTTCCATATTTTTCACTTCTTGTTCGTTAAAGAAGTTAAGTGCTTTCGAATAATCAAATTTTAAGTGCATTTTTGTTCTCCTTATTTGTTTTCTCACCTTTTATTATAAATCATTGTTGGCTTATCGTCTATAATATAATCGTAAATTAATTCAGAAACTTTATCTGCATTATGTCTAATCGTATTATTATCAACGATTCCAACGTCATTATTTTTTATTAATTTTATTCCTAACTCTTCAATTTTTTCATGATCGATTTTGACCGGTTCTTGTTTTTCTTTGTGATATTTCGATAAAATACTATCATCAAACTCACGTGAATTAGCAATTACTAAGTCAAATATGTTCTCTTCAACATGTTTATTGATCGCAAGGATATGATCGCAAACCGAATAATTATCTGTTTCACCATGTTGCGTCATTACATTACAAACATATATCTTCTTAGCATTACTTTCTCTAATCTTTTCCGACACATTAGAGATTACTAAATTAGGAATTATAGAAGTATATAAACTTCCAGGTCCCATAATAATATAATCCGCCTCTTCTATCGCCTTAAGTACATCTTCATTAGGCTTAACTCTTGAAGGCGTAATATAAACATGATCTATAACTCCACCAGCTTTTGTAATTGAAGATTCTCCACGAATAATTTCTCCATCTGATAATACAGCATTCAATGTCGCAATATCATTAGTAGTCGGCAATACAGTTCCACGTACATTTAAAATTCTACTCATAACTTTTACCGCAGTAGAAAAATCACCATGGATATCCGTCATAGCAGCTATCATCAAATTACCAACTGGATGCCCTTTTACTTCACCGCTATCAAATCGATATTGGAACATTTTTTCCAAATATGGTTCAACATCCGATAATGCTGCGATAACATTTCTTATATCTCCTGGAGAAGGAATATTCATATCACTTCTTATTTTTCCAGAACTTCCTCCATCATCTGCTACCGTTACTACAGCAGTAATCTCAAGAGGGTACTTTTTTAACCCCCTTAAAAGAACTGACAATCCAGTTCCTCCACCAATAGTAACTACTTTTATTTTAGTACTCATTTTTCTACCTACCCTTATTAATATCGCGATGTTCTAAATACACCCTATATCCTAATTTTGAAATATCTTCATGTAATCTTCTTGCTACACTGACAGAACGGTGTTTCCCACCTGTACATCCAACCGCTATAGCAACCTTATCGCGACCTTCATATTGATACTTATCTACCATAAACGTCATAAGCTCTAAATATTTATCATAAAATTCCTGAGTAACTTCATCCTCAAAAACATAATCATATACTTCGCTATCTTGACCAGTTTTTTCTCTTAATTCGTTTATATAAAACGGATTCCTCAAGAAACGAACATCGACAATATTATCTGCATCTATAGGAACTCCATATTTGTACCCAAAACTTGAGATTGTAATATGATAACTATCTTTTTTCTCAATTCCGAAATCTTCCAATATTTTTTTCTTCAAATCTTTTACAGAAGTATTGGTAGTATCATAAATATAGTTTGCAATTCCTTTAATGTCATTCATATCTTTTCTTTCTTGAGCAATACCTTCAAGCAAGCTAAACTCAGTAGATAAAGGATGATTTTTTCTAGTTTCTTTATATCTATTTACCAAGACTTGATCATCACTATCTAAAAATAAGATTCTTACATCAAAGTACTCACTTTGTTGTAGTTTTTTTAATAATTCTTTTAAATCAACAAAAATATGCTTACTTCTTATATCAATACTTATCGCTGTTTTATCAATATCTTTTTCTTCTATTATTCTCAAGAAATCTTCTACAACTAATCCAGGTAAATTATCTGTACAAAAATACCCTTGGTTTTCAAAGACTTGTAATGCTGTATTTTTCCCTGCTCCACTTATTCCTGTAATTATAACTAATTTTTTCTTCATAGCTTCACATCCATCTTTATAATAATATAAGTTTTATGGAATAATATATTCAGTTTAACAAAGAATAAATAAACTGCTCCATTTCTATATTGTACACCATTTCTAAATTTTTGTGTAGTATTTTAAAACGACAATAAAAAGAAAACTACTGTAAGAAATCTATCTCACAGTAGTTTAAATACTAATTATCTCGTATTTCTATTTGTATTGTTATTAACACCATTATTTACTCCATTATTGTTCCTTAAACCTGGAGTTGTAGCAGTAGTGTTATTATTGTTTCCTCTTGATGATTGATTATTGTTATTATCATTTGATGTATCATTTTGGTTATTATTTGAATTGTCATCATCAGAGTTATTATTACGATTATTGTTATTATCGTTATTATTCTGACGATTTCTTTCTTCTTGTTCACGTCTATTTTGTTCTTCTATTTGACGACGTTCACTATCAGAAATAACTTTAACTCCTCCATTTATAGATCCAACATTTCCGGGAACAGAGAATCCTTTTGGTGGATGTATTCTAACAATATTCTGCATATTTATTCGATACAATGCTTGTGTTTTCTGAGTATCATCTTGAGTCATATACTTCGTAGGACCATCTATTGCATCAAATCCTTGCCACACAGCCATTGTATAGTTACTTGTATAACCTATCGTCCATGAATCTTTCGAATAGTTATTTATATCGAAACCGAATTTCTGAGCTTCACCTTCTCCAAAAGTAGTAGTACCAGTTTTAACTGCCATATCCGCTCCACTAATTCGTGCATTCGCGGCAGTACCATTAACTACATTTCTTAACATAGATGTCATGATATATGCTGTTGAATCTTTAATAACTCGTTTTCTATCATCAGTGCTGAAACTTTTCACTTCAGTTCCTTCACTATCATATACTTTCTTAATAGCTTTAGGTGTTGCATAATATCCACCGTTACTAAATGGAACATATGCTCCTGCCATTTGTAATGGTGAGAATCCGTCACTACTTCCTCCAATTGGAGTTGTAATTGAATCATCTGTAATATTCATTCCAACATTAGCTGCGTATTGTTTTACTCTATTGAATCCTACTTCTTGGTAAGTTTTAATAGCAGGTATATTATACGACCATACCAATGCATTATTAATAGTTATATTACCATGGAATTGTCTATCCCAGTTTTGGATTTCTGAACCTTGGATCTTAGTATCATTAACTGTATGATCAGATCCCCAGTTTAAGTATTCAATTGCTGGCCCATATGCAAGAATCGGTTTAATTGATGAACCAGGTTGTAATTTAGCTTGAGTAGCAATATTGAATCCATGGAATGTTTGTTTTTTACCACCGTATAAAGCGGCAATACCACTATTTTCATTATTTAATACAACCATAGCTACATTACTTGCTTGTTTTATTCCAGCATAGTTTGCATTAACACTTTCTGTTAGTGTATCTTGAATTTTAGAATCAAAGTTTGTATAAATTTTCAGTCCTAAGTTTAAGACATCTCCTTCATAGTCTTTGTATTCTTTACTGTTTTTCAATTCATTTACAATTTGATTCATGTAAGAAGTATATTTAGAATCGAACTCACTTGATAGTAATACACGCTCACTTTCATCACGCTCTATAATTCCTGATAATACATCTGTTTTTTGAGCAGCTTGTGAATCAGCTTCTGATATTTTCCCATGATATTGCATTAAGTATAACACCGTATCACGACGCGCCTTAGCAGCCTCTGGATTATCATAAGGATTATAAGTATTAGGGTGCTGTGGCATTCCCGCTAAAAGAGCCATTTGAGGAAGAGTAAGTTGATTTAATTCTTTCCCATAATAATATTTCGCAGCGGTTTTTAAGCCGTAAACCCCATCTGAATAATAGATTCTATTTACATACATTGTAAATATTGACTCTTTATCATAGTTTTGTTCAAGTTTATACGCAAGGTATGCTTCTTGAACTTTACGTTTTACACTCTTATTATCATCAAGGAAGGTTCTCTTAATTAACTGTTGAGAAATAGTTGATGCCCCTTGTGAACCAAAACCACTAGTTAAGTTTGACACAACTGCTCCTACTAAACGTCTAAAGTCTACCGCACCATGTTCAAAGAATCTATTGTCCTCTGTTGCTAAGATAGCATCTTGCATTTTTTGTGGTATATCCGCAGTTTCTAAGTTCTCACCAATTTGGTTACCTAATTTCGCCACCTCATTGTTATTTGTATCATAAACAATAGTTCTTGAATTGTTATCTAAAATCTTAGAATCAAATGCTGGTGCTTGGTATATCCAGAACACACACAATAAGAAAATTGATATAATAGCAACACTCGCTACATATAAACCATATCTAATAATCTTCATCCATAATGCTTTATTATTCTTTTTAGAATTTGGATTACTTATTCTATTTGGACCTATCGGTCTTCTCGGACCTCCTGGACCTCCTGTTCTATTACCTCTAGCTGATTGCTGAGGATTTCTTGGTTGCACTGGTGGTACACCTTGTCTTTGATTTGTACCTTGAGGTCTTTGTGGTTGGATAGGACGACTTTGCCCTTGTCCACCTCTTCTCATTATTTCTTCATTTGTTAACGGTCTTCTTTGTTGACCATTATTCGTTGGATTAGTATTTCCTCTAGATATATATCCACCTGGCATAACACTCTTTCTTTCTTGAGAGTGTCTATCTCTTCTCGATAACCGATTGTTATTATTTTCTGCCATAGTATATCCTCTCTTTTTATATATTTAAACTTTCACTTTATTCATATTAATTTTTCATAATAAAATGTTATAATATACTACATTAATTTTAATGTATATTGGAAAAAAAATCAATTTACTTTGCATATATTAACTATTATTTAATAATATTGTAACATAAGCCAAGCTCTTTCAATTATATTCTTAATAATTAATATCAAATTTAAATAATTTACTATTATACTCTAGAGCTCATTATAATACATAAATAAAGAAGCTATCTTGAGTCGATAGCTTCTTTATAGGAATTTTATTTATTTACTGCTACTTCAATATTTTTTATAGCTGCCTTAGCTGCCGCAATTCTGGCAATAATTACCCTATATGGTGAACATGATACATATCCTAGTCCTATTTTTGAGCATAGTAAGATTGATCTTTCATCTCCTCCATGTTCTCCACAAATTCCAAGTTTAATACCTGGTTTAGTAGTTTTTGCTTTTTCAACTGCAAGTTTCATAAGTTCTAGTACTCCACTATCATCAAGATGAACAAATGGATCTGACTCTAAGATATTTTTTTTCTTGTAAATATCAATGAATTTTTCAGCATCATCTCTAGAATAACCAAATGTTAATTGAGTTAAGTCATTAGTACCAAAACTGAAGAAATCTGCATGTTCTGCAATTTTATCAGCAATTAGACAAGCTCGTGGAATTTCAATCATCGTTCCTACTTTGTATTTGAAATCTGCATTGTACAATTGAATTTCTTTTTCCACAAGTTCAACGATTTGTTCACGTAACACTGCAAGTTCTTTTTCTAAACCTACTAAAGGAATCATAATTTCAACATTCACTTCGATACCTTCTTTACGAGCTCTGATGGCTGCAGAACTAATAGCTTTTGCCTGCATTAAGTAAATTTCTGGATATGTAATCCCTAGTCTACAACCACGATGTCCCATCATAGGATTGAATTCTGCAATACTAGCTATTTTCGCTTCTAATTGATTAACACTTACACCTATTTCCTCGGCAATAAGCTTAACAGTATTTTCATCTTTTGGTAAGAATTCATGAAGTGGTGGATCTAATAGTCTAATATTCACAGATTTACCTTGAGCTTCTTTAAAAATCTTGTAGAAATCTTCACTTTGAATTGGTTGTAATCTATCTAAGAATCTAACTCTCTCATTAGTATCACTTGCTAAAATCATTTTTCTAACTAGACTAATTCTATCTTCTTCAAAGAACATATGCTCTGTTCTACATAGTCCTATTCCTTCAGCTCCAAACTCAAAAGCAACTTTAGCATCAGTTTCATTATCTGCATTTGCTAGTACTTTTAGTTCTCTAATTCCATCAGCCCATCCTAAAAGTTTATTGAATCTATCACTAAATTTAGCATCAACTTTATCTACTTCACCAAGATACACTTTACCACTACTTCCATCTACTGAGATTGTATCACCTTCATGTAATATTACCCCAGCAATTTTTAGCGTTTTTTCAGCGTAATTTATAATCATGTTTTGGCAACCACAGACACAACACTTACCCATTCCTCTTGCTACTACAGCAGCATGTGATGTCATACCACCACGTAAAGTTACAATAGCCTCTGAGCTAATCATACCTTCAATATCTTCTGGAGAAGTTTCTTCTCTTACTAAAATAACAGGTTTTGTTTTCGCCGCTTCTACAGCTTCCTGTGCTGTGAAATAAATACCACCGACTGCTGCTCCAGGTGATGCTGCTAATCCTTGAGTTAATTGCTTAGCTTCTTTTAATGATTTTTCCTCAAATGTAGCATGAAGAAGTTTATTAATTTCTTCTGTTCCTACTCTTAAAATAGCTTCTTCTTTAGAAATTACACCTTCTTCTGCTAGTGATACCGCAACTTCAACTACTGCATTTGGTGTTCTTTTTGCATTTCTTGTTTGAAGAATATACAATCTTCCATCTTCAATAGTAAACTCGATATCTTGCATATCTTTATAGTGTTGTTCTAATTTTTTAGAAATTTCAACAAATTCTTTATATAAATCCGGCATATCATCTTTTAGGATGCTAATATTTTTAGGAGTTCTTATACCTGCTACAACATCTTCCCCTTGTGCGTTAATTAAGTATTCACCGAAAAGTTCATCCTCTCCAGTTACAGGATTTCTACTAAATGAAACACCAGTACCACAATTATCTCCCATATTACCAAATACCATAGCTTGAATATTTACAGCAGTACCTAGTTTATCACTAATATTGTGTAGTCTTCTATATACTTTAGCACGATTATTATTCCATGATTTAAAAACAGCTTCAATAGCTAGCATAAGCTGCTCTTTTACACTCATAGGAAACTCTCGCCCTACTTCTTTTTTATAGATCGCCTTAAACTCTTCAACAATATTGAATAAGTCTTTCTCATTTAATTCACTATCTTGCTCGTAACCATTAGCATTTTTAACTCTACTTAAAACTTCCTCAAACTTATATTTTTCTACATCCATAACAACGTCTGAGAACATTTGAATAAATCTTCTATAACTATCATAAGCAAAGCGATAATTATTATTTTTCTTAGCTAATGCTATAGTAGTTTCATCATTTAATCCAAGATTTAAAATAGTATCCATCATTCCTGGCATAGAAAATACTGCACCACTACGAACAGACACTAATAAAGGATTATCTATACTTCCTAATTTTTTCCCAATATTTTCTTCTAAAATTTCAAGTTGTTCATTAATCTGTTTTAAAATCTCAGGTTTAATTCTTTCCCCATTTTCATAATAGCTATTACAACTTTCTGTAGTAATAGTAAAACCAGGAGGAACACTAATCCCTAAACCTTTCATCTCTGCAAGGTTTGCTCCTTTTCCCCCTAATAAAGATTTCATATCTTTATTTCCTTCACTGAAATTATAAACATATTTTTTTGACATTGTAAAATTCCCCCATAAAAAACTTATTGTTTTATATAATTATTTCTTTTAATTATTCTGTTTAAACCTTTAGGCCTCTTTCTCTCATAATCCCAATTATTAATTCAGCTGTCTCCTCTACAGCTTTATTTTGAACGTCTATTATCGGACATCCAAGTTTTTCCATAATCTCCAGAGCATATTCTAACTCTTCAAAAATTTGGATTTCATCAGTATAATCCGAATTCCCTGATACACCTAGAGTCTTTAATCTTTCTTCCCTCAACTTATTAAGTTGTTCTACCGAATTTGTTAAACCAATTATTTTTCTTTTTACTTCATATAGCTGTTCTGGAAGTATCAAGTCTTGAATAATAGGAACATTCATAACTTTAATATTTCTATTTGCTAAATATAAACTTAATGGTGTTTTAGAAGTTCTTGATACACCTAAAATTATAACATCTGCTTCTTTTAGACCATTTATATCTTTCCCGTCATCATACTTCACAGCGAATTCTAAAGCATCTATTCTCTTGAAATACTCCTCTCCCATCTTTCTATTTAAACCAGGATTTCCTTCGGCTTTTACTCCTAATTTTTCTTCGAAAGTACTAAGCATTTCACTTAATAGATCTATAACTTTTATATTTTTTTCTAACCCTTTTTCTTTTACATAGCTTGCTAAAGCACCATCGACTAATGTTTGTACAATTACATCTCCCTCATTTATGTTGGATATAATACAATCTATTTTCTCTTCTGTACAAACATTTGAGTTTTTAAGTACTTTATACTTCTTATTCTCATAAGAAAACTGCACAAGTGCTGCATCGACCACATCCTTTGCAGTGTTTCCTATTGAATCTGAAATTATATGTACAGTTAACATATTATCCCTCCAGTATTTCCAATAATAACTTAATTAATGTAGTTTTCGATATTTTCCCGACGATTACCTTACCATCTTTCTCATCCCTTACAACAGGTAAGCAATCAATCTCATGTAAAATTAATTTCCTTAATGCATCAGTAACTAACTCATCTTCATATATGTATATAACATTAGGCACACGTGTCATTGCTAATACTATAGGAAGATTTTGTCCATCAGCATTCCTAGATAATTTCAGCATATCCTTTCTAGATGTTACACCAGCAAGGTGATTATTCTCATCTACAATAAAAATAGTCCCTACATCATAAATAAATAATTTCGATAATACCTCAGAATAGTTCGCTGTACTTTTAGCTGTTATCGCTATTCCCATTACATCTTTAACTAATTTACTTTTAATTTCCTCACGTACTTCTCCTGGTGAAAAATTATAATTATAATAGTAACCTACATTAGGTTTCGCTTCTAAAATCTCTAACATCCCTAAGACTGCAAGATCATTTCTTAAAGTAGATTTCCCCAAAGAAAGCTTTTCTGCAATTTCATCACTTGTTATCGGTTCAAAATTCTTTACTATTTCAATTATAGCTTTATGTCTCTCAGTAAGTTTCATTGCTCCTCCTTCTTGTATTATATTTTTTATTATACAATATGTTACACATTAATTCAAGCGTTATCATCAATTAATGTGTAATAATATTTTTAATGTATTCTATTATTTACTTCTAAAACAGATATATTATGTGATATTAATAACATTTATTACTAAACTATTAAAATAGAGTTACTCGATATCTATTTTATTTAAATTTAAATATTTATATGTTATAATTAATTTAATAATATATTGAGGGGAAAAATTGTATGTCAAAATTATCAAAACTATTCGCAATCGGTACAGGTATAGCCGTTGCTAACTATTATTCAAAAAATCCAAATAAAGTCGAAGAACACGCTGAATACGTTAAGAAAAAATCTAAAGATTACTATGGTTACACACGTTGTATGATTCGCTACACTAAGAAAAATGGTGTTGAAGAAGCGGCAATTTACCTATACAACGACCTAGTAAAAAATCTTAAAAAAGCTAAAAATGCTTTAGAGAATAAATACAACGATGCTGTTGATTACGGAAAAGAATTATCTAATAATGTAACAGATATTAAAGGACATGTATCAAACGTAAAAGAATACACTGCAGAAGTTAAAGAAAATCTAGGAGATGCTAAAAAAATCGTTGAAGAATTAAAACCTTCTGTAGAAGCATATAAAGAAAAAGCACTTTCTTCTTTCGAAAAAATTAAAGATCAAGTTTCTAACATCAAAAAAGACGTTGACGAATCAAATGTTCAAGAAAAAGTTGAAGATTTCGCTAATAAATCAACTGAAACTTTAGAATCTGTTAAAGAACGTGTTGAAACTGAAGTTCTAAACAACACTCCTGAACAAAAAGAAGAAAAATAATAACGAGGATTTAAGATGAATCTACTATCACTAAATACTCTTCCTAACACAGGAGAAGCGGTTAAAAATTATGGTGCATACATTGGAATAATTATAATAATCGCTATAATTTTCTTCCTAATCTGGAGAAAAAAGAATAATAAAGACGATTAAGAACTCTGAGCTAGTTACAACTAGCTAGAGTTTTTTTATTATGGTTACGCTACATAATAAATAAGAGAGTGATTCGATAAAATCTATACGATTTTCGAATCACTCTCTTCTATTTTATACTATTTTAAATTATCTAATGCAGCTATTCTTTCTTTAACACTGTCATATTGTTCTTGATATGTTGCTTGTTTTTCTTTTTCTTTAGCTACAACCGCCTCTGGAGCAGAACCAACAAATTTTTCATTAGAAAGTTTTTTGTTTACTCTATCTAATTCTTGTTGTAATTTTTCTAATTCTTTTCCTAGACGTTCTTTTTCTTTGTCTACATCGATTAAATCACTTAATGAAACGTAGATTTCAGCACCTGGTAAGATACGACTAATGTCAGTTTCGCTTGCTTCTACTTCGCGTTCGATAATAAGTTCGCTAGGACGAGCAAATTTCTCTAAGTACGCACTACCACTTAATAGTACTTCTTTTACGCTATCTTGTGAGTATTTAATCTTAATAGGAATCTCACGAGACATTGGCGCATTCACTTCACTACGGATGTTACGCACTGCTGTGATTACATCTTGGATGAATTGCATATCTTCAGTTTCTTTTTCGAATACTAGACTTGCATCAACTTTAGCAAATTCACTAGTTACAATACTATCTCCTGTGTGAGGAATGTGTTGCCAGATTTCTTCAGTTACGAATGGCATAAACGGATGTAACATTTTTAGAGAAGCATCAAGTACATATACTAAAATAGATTTAGTAGTTTTCTTCGCAGCTTCATCTTCACCGTTTAATGAAATCTTAGCAATTTCAATATACCACGAACAGAATTCTTCCCATACAAAGTTGTATAGAATACGGCTTGCTTCACCAAACTCATATTTTTCGAATAATCTTTCGAAATCTTCAATAGTTTTAGCAAGTTTTGTTAAGATATATTTATCAGCTAATGTTTTTTCTCCAGTTAAATCAATATCACTGTATTCAAAACCTTCAAGGTTCATAATTACGAAACGAGAAGCGTTCCAAATTTTATTGATATAGTTCCAACTTGCTTCGATTTTCTCAGTTGAATAACGTAAGTCTTGACCTGGTGTTGAGTTAGTAGCTAGGAAGTAACGTAAGCTATCAGCTCCGTATTGTTCGATTACTTCCATTGGATCTACACCATTACCAAGTGATTTACTCATCTTACGACCTTGTTCATCACGAACTAACCCGTGGATTAAGCAATCTTCAAACGGACGAGTACCTGTAAATTCTAATCCTTGGAATACCATACGAGCAACCCAGAAGAAAATGATGTCATATCCAGTTACTAGACAGCTATTTGGATAGTAACGTTTGAAATCTTCACTTTCTAAATCTGGCCATCCTAATGTAGAGAATGGGAATAATGCTGAAGAGTACCAAGTATCAAGAACATCTTCATCTTGAACATAGTTTTCAATATCTTTTGGTGGGTTTACATCAACATAAACTTCACCAGTTTCTTTGTGATACCATGCTGGAATACGGTGTCCCCACCATAATTGACGAGAAATACACCAGTCTTGGATATTTTCCATCCAAGTATTTAACGTATTTTCAAAACGAGGTGGATAGAAGTTAACTTTTCCATCTGCATCTTTTTGATTTTCTAATACTTTATCAGCAAGAGGTTTCATGTCAACGAACCATTGTTTAGAAAGATATGGTTCAACAACCGCACCACTACGCTCAGAGTGTCCTACTGAGTGAAGGTGTTTTTCAATTTTGAAGCATACTCCGCTTTCTTGTAAATCAGCGATAAGAGCTTTACGACATTCAAAACGATCCATACCGTTATATTTATCAGCATGTTCATTCATAACAGCACCTTCATCCATAACGATGATACGTTCTAAGTTATGACGTTCTCCAACTTCAAAGTCGTTTGGATCGTGGGCAGGAGTTATTTTAACTACACCACTTCCAAAATCTTTTTCTACATATTCATCTGCAATAACAGGAATTTCTTTATTTGTTACTGGTAAAAGAACTGTTTTACCAATATATTTTTGATATCTTTCGTCTTCAGGATGAACAGCAACCGCAGTATCTCCGAATAAAGTTTCAGGACGAGTAGTTGCTACTTCTAGATAGTCTCCACTTCCATCAGCTAAGAAATATTTAAGGTGATAGAATGCACCTTCTACGTCTTTGTGAATTACTTCGATATTAGATAATGCAGTTCTTTGAACTGGATCCCAATTGATAATTTTCTCACCACGGTAGATTGTACCATTGTTATAGTGATCTACGAAAATTTTCGTTACTGCTTTGTTTAATCCTTCATCTAATGTAAATCTTTCTCTTGAGTAGTCTAAACCTAATCCTAGTTTAGCCCATTGTGCACGAATATATCCAGCATATTCTTCTTTCCATTCCCATGCACGCTCTAAGAATTTTTCACGACCTAAGTCATAACGACTTAATCCTTCTTCACGCATTTTAGCTTCTACTTTAGCTTGTGTAGAAATCCCAGCGTGGTCCATTCCTGGAAGATAAAGTACATCAAATCCTTTAAGACGTTTGTAACGTGTTAACATATCTTGTAAAGTTGTATCCCAAGCATGCCCAATGTGTAATTTACCAGTTACGTTTGGTGGTGGAATTACGATTGTATATGGATTCTTTTTACTTTTATTATCAGCTTTGAAAACTTCTTTTTCCAACCACCAGTTGTAGCGATTATTTTCTACTTCGGTCGGATTATATTTTGTAGACATTTCAGTCATGACTGTTCCTCCTAAATTTTTATTTTATTATTAATTATTTTTACTAGTTATATTGGTGATATTTTTTTCTAGGTAAAAAAAATAACCTCCATCCCTACATAAGGACGAAAGTTTCCGTGGTACCACCTTTATTCTAATTATATAAATTAGCACTTAATAAGATTAACGCTCTAACCACGTTTAAAGCTACTTACTTTCACTCTAAATGCTCACCGGCTACTTCAAAGTCCTGCCTAGGAGAAATCTCTCAACCACTGATTTCTTTTCTGTATCCTACGGTACGCAAGAACTTTTACTTATCGGCTCATCGCATATATTTTATAATTAAAATATGTTTAATATAATAACATACTTTTTTTTATTATGCAAGCAAAATGAAAACTTTGTAAATTTAACTGTGAAAGAACGTTAATATCTATAACATCCCTTACCTTTTATACTTTTGACATTCTAAAGAAATAATAGTATAATATCTTTAGATTAGAGGAGGTGCTAATATGCCAAACATTAAATCAAGTACAGATTTACGTAACAATTACAATGAAATCTCTTCGTTTTGTCATGAAACAGGTGAACCTATTTTTATTACCAAGAATGGTCGTGGAGATCTTGCTGTTATGAGTATTCACTTATTCAATAAATTCATGGGAAAATACGAACTATACCAACTTTTAGAACAAAGTGAATCTGATTTTACAAACTGTCGTACCCTTACTTTTGATGATTCCATGAGAAGTTTAAGAGAGGAACTAAAAAAAGTACTTCAATGATTAGAAATCTAATTCCATCATTGAAGTACTTTTTAAATATTAGTCTTCTTTTTTATTTTTCCATGCAGTTGCATTATCTAACTTGATTGGTAAATTATCTAGATAAAACTCTGGATCTTTTCCTTGTTTATGTTGTTTCACGTAGTCTTTTAATACTACATAAACTACACCAGAAAGACCGATAATTGCGATTAAGTTAAGTAAACTCATAATACCCATTGTTACATCGGCAATTCCCCAAACTAAGTTTAAATCTAATACACTTCCTACATATACGAAGATACATACGATAACACGATAAACATTTACAGCCCATTTTTTAGGAAGTAAGTATTGAATGTTTGTTTCTCCGTAGTAGTAGTTACCAATTACAGAACTGTATCCGAATAAGAAGATTGCTACGATTAAGAAGATTGTTCCAATACTTCCTACTTGTGAAGTTAAAGCAGCTTGTGTAAGTTGGATACCTTGTAACTTATCAGCACCATATTCAACACCAGGATATAGTAAAATTAAGAATGCTGTTGCTGTACATACTAAACATGTGTCGAAGTAAACTCCTAAAGTTTGGATAAATCCTTGTTTAGCTGGGTGAGTACTATCAGCTGTCGCTGCTGCGTTAGGAGTTGATCCTAAACCAGCTTCGTTAGTGAACATACCACGTTTAATTCCTAAAAGAATTGATGTTCCCATACCAATTACTCCACCACCTACTTGTTCAAGACCAAATGCTGATTTAACGATTTGAACAAGAACACCAGGTAACTTATCAATGTTAATAACCATAATAACTAATACGATAAATAAGTACGCTACCGCCATTACAGGTACTAACCATTGAGTAATTTTAACAACTTTTGTTACTCCACCAAAAATTACGAAAATTGTAAGAACTAATAAAGCAATTCCCGCAATATGACTATCTATATTATATACTTGTAATGCTTGTGCTATAGTGTTAGTTTGAACTGAGTTGAATGCTACACCATAAGTTATTGAAATAACAATCGCGAATAGCACACCCATCCATTTTTGTCCAAGACCTTTTTCCATATAGTAAGCAGGTCCCCCACGATAAACACCTTTTCTATCACGAACTTTATATACTTGGGCTAATGTTGATTCGGCAAAAGATGAAGCTCCACCAAAAAGAGCCATTACCCACATCCAGAATACTGATCCAGGTCCACCCATTGCAATCGCAATAGCAACCCCTGCAATTGTACCAGTACCTACTCGTGACGCAGCTGAGATTGTGAATGCTTGGAAAGCTGAAACCCCTTTTTGTTCTCCGTCCTTACCTACTTTTGGCTTTTCAGTAATAAGTCTGAACATTTCTTTGATGTAAGTAAATTGAACAAACTTAGTACTAAATGTAAAATAAATACCAGTTACCATTACTAACCCTATTAGGAAATAAGTCCACATAAAGTCATTAACGGTAGTTAATAATTCTAAAAATCTATCCATTAAGAGTCAACTCCTCATTAAATTTATTTTATTACGTTTTCTATTATACTTTAAAAAATACTACAGTTGTAAATATACGTTAGAAAATCTAACATGATGATGTCATAAACTAACAATACTTTAAATACTTTACTAAGAAATTATAGAAAATCATCGAAATCTTACATAAAAAAATCCAGGAGATTTAAACATTACATTTAAATCACCCAGATTTTCCACATTAAACATATTCAATTCTATTTACTTCTTCATTATTGTTCATTGGATAATTATTCACAGGATAAGGATATCCACCCATCGGATAGTTATCCATTCCATTATACATAACAGGAACAACTAATTTTCTATCGCGAGCCTTCAGAATAGAATCAATCTCATAACTAGTTAGATTGTTATAATCTAACTTTTCTTGAAGAACATATTTACCACTTCTAACTCTAGCTCTAATGTCTGTAGCAGCAACAAAGTATACAACCATAAAGACAATAGAAAATATAAATTGACCAATTGAGAAAATATTTCCTAGTATAGTATTATCCTCGAAAATAAATGCAGTAAACATAGATAATACTGTTAATCCAGCTTCAATATATAATACTATTCTTCTACCTTTCGTATCAAATATTGGCAAATACGTAATAAATAACAGAATAAAATTAAATACTGAGAGTACTAATCCAGCAATTATCAATACTACCAAAACTAAAATCAGTGTTGGTGCAAATTCTTTATAAAATTCACCACTTGTAATTGGTAAGTTAATTAATGCAAATACAAATCCTCCTATGACTGCCATAGGAATCGCAAAAGTTATTATATAGGCAACTCCCCAATTCCTCTTCCAAACACGCCCTTTATATTCTTTATAAATTCTATAGGTATTATAAAATGGGATAAACGCAAGTCCTGCCTTAACACCAAGTATATCGAACATAATTTTTGAAAAAATAGCTGTGATAATATATCCGATAAGTACTACAATGAGCAACACGATTAAACCTATAGCCAATATCTGACTTAGCAGATGTTCATCTATTTCAAACATAAGAATTCCTCCTTTATTTTATATAATTATTTTGAATTACATTATCATCCATTACATAATAATTCGTTGTTTTAGAAATTCTAGGTACGACTAGCTTTCTCTCACGAGCTTTTAAAGTTGCATTTAATTCAAAACTATCCATAGTCCCATAATCCAATTTCTCCTGAAGAACATATTCTCCACTTCTAATTCTAGCTCTAACTTCTCTTGCCGATAAAAGATAAACAATCGTAAATACAACAGAAAAAATCATTTGTATCATCACTAACCTTAAAGTATCAAAATTAGGATCTACTTTAAGAATAATACCATTTCCAAGTACAACTAACAATATTAGTACGGCTTGAATATATAACACTACTTTTCTTACTATTGTATCAAAAATAGGTAAATACATAATAAATAACATAATTACACCAAATACTTTTATTATTAGAAAACATATAAAAACTATTATTATACTAACAATAAAAAGAAGCATGAAATTAAACACAACTTCATTATTCACCTTATAACTCATCAAATTTAATACTACACCTGTGATTATACCAGCGGGAATAATAAAAGTTATTATATACATGACTCCCCAGTTTCGCTTCCAAACACGACCTTTATACTCTTTATAAATCCTATAAGTATTGTAAAATGGTATAAGCGATAAAATCGGTTTAACACCAAGTATATCAAACATAATTTTTGAAAAGATAACTGAAATAATATATTCAATACTAGCATAAAAACCAGCTACCCCTCCAAAGATATTATATAATCGTTCTAACATATAATTATCCAAATTAAACATAACTTTCCTCTTCTCTTCTATTCTACATCATAAAATTCGTCTAACACATAAGTTGTTACGGGTTTAACATATAATTCATATTTAGCTACTAAATCAGCAATGATGTCACCATCAATTAAAGTTATTGTTCTAGTCCCCTGGCGAGACGCTTCTATAGCAGCTTTCGAGAATTTTGATGTTGTGATAAATATACCAAATTCAGCATTATATTTATCCATTGCCCCTCTAAACTTATCTATTTCTGGAGAAGGCACATTCCCTTCCCATCTTTTTGCCTGAATAGCAACTCTAGCAGTTCGAAAATCATCACTTGTTATGTATCCAAATCCATCAAGACCGCCATCGTTAGAAACTTGAATCCCTATTTTTTCATCCATTTCAACATTCATTTTTGAAACGAGTTTTCTAGCAAACATCTCGAATTTTGTTGGACTGAATTTTTTTAATTTTCTAATTAGCTCATCTCTCCACTGATCTTCTACAATTTCTTTTTCATCTTCAGAAATTACTTCTTCAATATCTGTTATCTCTTTTTTTCGTTTAATCTTCTTATTAATTTCTTTATATATAGCTGAAAAATCTAAAGACTCAAGGTTAGCTTCTCGTCCTTTACTTGTCAAAGTATAAACTTTACCATCTTTTTTTAAAAATTCCGCTTTTTCTAAATAACTCAAACTAAAATTAAAGAAAAATTCAAATGGAGAATACTCCCTATTACTTTTTTTAGAGATACGACGGAAATCAATATATTCTTCAGTTATAACTTCAGAATTTTTTCTGAAATACTCTACTATTGCTCTCTTTGTATCACTTCCACCTTTTTTTCTAAAAGCAATAATTATTTCTTTAGAAATAACATCCTCTTTCTTACTATTTGACATTTTAAATATATCCACAAACTCTCCTCCTTTCTTACGTCTATTCTTTCCTTTATTATACTAAAAATCTTTATGAATTAATAGTAAAAAAAGAATGAAATTGCCTGAAAAGACAACCTCACTCTTTAAAATTATTTATGATAACTTGCGCCTGTTATTATACGGTAAGCTCTATACACTTGTTCAAGTAAAACAACACGCATCATCTGGTGTGGAAACGTCATTCTACTAAACGATAATGCAAAATCACTACGCTTTTTCACACTATCAGAAAGACCATAACTCCCACCAATTACCAATGCCACATCACTCTTACCTGTAAGCATTAAATTATCAATTTTTGATGCAAATTCTTCACTTGATAAATTCTTGCCTAAAATTTCCAAAGTAATAACATATTGATTATCTTTAATTTTTGATAATATGTTATTCCCCTCTTTTTCCATCGCAAGAGCTATTTCTGAATCATTCTCTACCTTTACTTTTTCATCAGAAATTTCAATGGTATTTAACTTAATATATGCTCCTAGACGTTTTTCATATTCTTTTATAGCATCTCTATAAAATTTTTCCTTAACTTTACCTACACAAATCAAAGTTACTTTCATCAGAACCTCTTTCTATCTACACATCTTTACCAAGAACAAATTTTTCAATAGCATAAGCGAAACCATCTTCATCATTTGACTTAGAAATAAAATTCGCCGCTTCTTTTAAAGTAGGATTAGCATTATCTACCGCAACTCCCATACCAGCAAACTCAATCATACTTAAATCATTAAGTCCATCACCTAATGCCATTACATTCTCACTTGTTAAACCTAGTTTTTTACATAATGAATCTAAAGATACTCCTTTAGAAATACCCTTATCATTAATCTCGATAAAAAACGGTTTAGACATAGCAACCTCATATTCATCCCCTAATTCAAGTGCAAGTTTATCTTTCACCGCAACAGCTTCATCAGGATGTTTAAGAATTATTACCTTAGCCGCACCTTCTTTAATATCGTCTTTCATATTTTCACTAATTACTAATTCTGCACTTACTAAACCAGACTCAATTCGTGCGTATTCATTATCACGATTCGTAAGAACTTTCCCACCTTGGTAAGTAAGAATATCACAATCATTCTCCAAAGCGATATCTATTAAGAACTTAATTCTCTCAGGAGATAAAAACTTCTCATAGATCACTTCATTCGTTTTAAGGTTAGCGATTCTAGCTCCATTAAATGAAAGTAAGTAGTTATCATAACTATCAAGTTGTAAATCTTCTACTATACTCATCATTCCAAAATCAGGTCTACCTGACGCTAAAATAACTTTAATATCTTGTTTCTTACACTCTTCAATTACTTCTCTATTTTTTTTAGAAATCTCACGATCACTATTTAATAGCGTATCATCAATATCTGTAACAACTAATTTTATCATACAAAAGCTCCTTTAGTAGATTTCAATAAATCTATAATCTTATCAATTTATATATTTTTCTTCTATACATTATATCAGATTACACTGCTCTCTCATAGCAAAAAAGAGAAATCATATCATACATCCATATAATATTCGTTTAATTGTTACTTAACGTTAAATTTTTTAACATTTTATTCTAATAGTATTGAAAAATATATAACTAAAATTCTGCTACCAATCTAGATATATCTCTGTTAACAGAACATAATCTTTTGGAATCTTATCTGACGTACTTATTTCATCTCCAACCCAATTTCCTGTATTGCATGACTTCCCATACCCCAAAAGTATAGGTAACGGATTAGCAAAGTCACACTCAGAACCGTTTAAATATAGAACCTTAGTTATATCTAATGAAAAATACACCTTCTTTGTATGATTAATTGTATATAGGTAATCTCTTCCTTCTCGTGAAAAAAATCCTTTAAATGGATCATCTACTCGGATGCCATACTGTTTTATTAAACTTAGATAATACTCTAGTTCATCTCTAACCTCTTCTTCAGCCTCCTTAAAAGTTCCAGAGATATTTGTATACATCTCATCTACTGTGTCCTCTGATGAAGCAGGATATCCTGATTCCAATGTATCTTGATAAAGTATTTCTAGCGATACATTATCTGAACTATTTAGTCGAGGTAATTCATCACCTAGCCATATTATATGATCTCCAGCCCAATCAGTAGCTAATAATTTATACAACGCACATAAAAAGATATTTTCAGCATGCAGTGTTTGCCAACGTTTGCTACCATAACCAAAATCAACAGGAGAAATATACTCCTTTTTATCTACATTAACCCACTGGTAACACTCACCCATATCTCAACCCCATTTCATTAAATTTTCTATAGAATATTTATATAAAACTATAGATTAATTTTATATTACAATACAACTTTACACCTTTATTGTAATATGAAAATATAATGGTATCAATACGAAAATTTTAGTAATACATTTCATATAAATACAAATGTACACTTAGTCATTCCTATAACAACTAAGTGTACATTCTTTTATCTCTCATCACCTAATAATTCTGATCTTATTATCACGCTTATTGCTAAAACAAACATTATTAGACTTAAGAATATTGTAACATAAGTATTTATATCAAGCTCCAAATCAAAAATTACAGTTCTCATACTCGTTAATTGGTAAGTTAATGGATTAAGTTTTGATATATAGTATAGCACCTTAGAATTGTCCAGACTATAAAAAGTCGGTGCGGCAAAAATTATCGGTAATAATAATGTTCCTAAGATAAGGTCTCTAGTTCTATATGACACAGTTCCTAATGAAATAATAACTCCAAGAGAAAACCAAAATACTAGACTGATAATTACAATAATTAATACTTTTAAAAAAGGAACTATCTGTATTTTTATTCCTAAAAAGAACGATAAGAAGTAAATTAGTAATACTTGTACTATTGTTATTCCTAATGGAAATACTAATTTTCCTAGAAAATATGAAATAGCTGATGTTCCTTTTATTCTTTTATACGCTAAGAGTCCCCATTTTTTATCTAAATTCACCCTATAAACTGACTGATTCATCTGAGAATTTAGAATTACTCCTATAATTCCAACGAAAATATATTCTATATAGTTAACATTTTCTCCTTTAAAAGCTAAACTTGAAAAAGAGTTCCCTATTCCAAATCCAAAGAATACAAAGTACAATATTGGAACCATTAGCTGAGTATATATAATCTGCTTATTATTTTCAATCGCCTTGTATTCTATATACGATGTCGCCCAAAAATTCTTCATTACATTTTTCATATAATTACTCCTCCAATTCCAATATTCTCTTCAAGGTAATTTCTTCTTTCTGCAGGCTTCCTATTGTAATATTTTCTGCCAATAGTAGTTTTAAGACATTTGAAATTTCCTCTTCTTTTTCCAAGAAAATCTTTAAATTTTTATCATCAACAATTGTAATAGTATCTTTATGTTTTTCTACTATATCTTTACTTATTTCTCCACTGTAAGAAATGTTATATACTATTTCTTTATTATATTCTCTTAAGAAAGTGCTCATTTCCCCAAAGTATAAACATTCCCCGTCGTTTATATATATTATTTTATTACAATACTTTTCTACTAGATCTAAATCATGAGAAGATATAAAAACAGCATGTTCTTTATTGTTAGTCTTTATATATTCTAATATATTTTTTGATAATACAACATCTAATCCTGTAGTAGGTTCATCCAAAAATAATATTTTTGAATTAGATACTAGACTTCTTGCTATTTGGACTCTCTGTAGTTGTCCTCCAGATAATTCTGTTAAGTCTGACTTCTCCTTACCTTTTAAACCTAGAACTTCAATAATCTCATCTACACTTTTCTTGCCAATAGTATTTTTAGAGTATAATACCCCCATATAAATATTGTCATATACATTTAAATACCAATCTACTGATTGATTTTGCATACAGTAGTCTATATCTCGAACAGACACACCTTCACCAAAAGATACCTCTCCTTCGATATTAGAAAACAACCCTAAGGTAGAATTAATTATCGTAGTTTTTCCTGAACCACTTTTACCTATAAGTGCAATCATATCTCCTTTTTCCGCAGAAAAAGAAATATTTTTAATCGCGTAATCACTAGAATTTTTATATTTGTATGCTAAATTTTTCACTGTTAATAGATTTACCATCTAACTCCCTCCTCCCGATATTACGTTTTACTTCTAATTACTTTTTAGAAAAGGTTGATTTGTAAATACAAACCAACCTTTAACTCTTTAATATGTAGTTTACATGTATCTCACACAATAAAGTGCATCTTCTTGAATGAGTGACTTATTAATCGAGTGTCTACTTTAACAAATACTATAAAATCATTATCGTTTGTTAAAATAGCTAACTCTTCTCCTCTATTCAAGATATAATAAGAAACAATCATTTTTTAAGATTATTAGTAAATCAAAAATCAATGATGATTCTCTTTATTATTTTTTACATTTAAACTATAAAATTCCAATATCTAATACCATTTTTTTGTCCTCCTTATTTTATGAGGTTATAAAGCTTTATAGTTTTATTGTAATATAAAAACGATATGAAAGCAATATGAAAAGAAAAAAAAAAAAAACGCTTTCAAAAATTAATTCTTATTTTTTAGTAAATGAATACTAGTTTTCATAGGAAAATAACTTGGTATTTCTTCTTAAATTAAAGAAAAAAATGTACACCTAGCTATTTCAATAATTAACTAAGTGTACAATCTTTTATTAATTTTACATTTTTTCTAAAAACTTTTCCTTAATCTAATGAAGTGTGCTCTCTATTCTGTAAATTTACATACAATACATGAATAGCCGAAATTACATTTATTAACAAAATATAATAAGCAATATTTTCTACATATAATCCTACAAAGCTTAAAATAATAGTAAATAATGGCGCACTTATTCGAAAAATTTGTACTATACTTTTTCTATAATCTTTATCATTATTTTTTATGAAATTAGTCCTTAATTTTATACTGATTGATACTCCCAGTGCCACTATTAATGATAATAATATCACTTGCAATGGCAAAAATACTTCGCATATAACCAATATGAAGAATAGTATATCAAAAATTATGTAAAACATAAGTATTCTATTTAAATTTATATCATATTTCTTAGTAAGTATTAAAAATAAAACTACTGTTAGTCCTGGTATAAAGAATATAATACTAGAATACTGTATTAAATTCCTAGCCGCTAATTGTTTTATAAACAACGGTATAAAAAACACTGCTGCTCCTGATAATAACGCTGTATTGATAATAATATATTTTCTTTTCAACTTATTAAAAACTAACTTCTCAGAATCTTTCTCAGTTTCATTTTTAAAATTATTTATTTTGAAACTTGAAAATAAAACAAACATAATTATAAATACTATTAAATATTCATCAATATTCACCTTATAAATATAACTCCCTAAAGAAAAACCAAGTAATTTAGACAGGTTACTATATAAGGATATATCTGTTACTCCAGCTTTGATAGACTTACTTTTCTCTATTACAAATAAATTGTAATTAAGCAGAACTATTGATATTAATAAGTAATAAACAAAATAAAATGTTAAAACATAGTATAAATTTATGTTATTTTTAAGAATAAATACAACTACTGAAAAAACTATTAAAATATAATAAAAATACTTCGTTTTTATACTAGTTAAAATCCTGAAATAACTAGTGTCTAAAAAAATAAATATTTCTATCAAAGTAGTTATTAACAAGATAAAATATATAGGAAAATTATATACAGATATAAATTTCACCGTTATGTATGAATATAAAACACTCAAAATTAAGTTCAAACATAAATACAAACTTCTCGCTAATTTAACATTAAATTCTATAAAAAACACCTCCTATATGATTCACTTTGTTCTTATTTCTTATAACTCTCTTACCTTATTAACTATTATGATCCTGTACTTTGATATTTTTTTAATCCGAAATTCCATATTGTTTTATAGATTAAAATAAGTAGAAGCGGTCCAAATAATATTAAAAGCCATGTTTCTAAATTAAAACTATCATGTGTATTTATTAAATTTACCACTGGGAAATATCCCACAAATGCGAATGGAATAATTATTAGTATTACTTTAATGAAAAACGGATAAATATTAACTGGATAATTTGCCAATTGATACAATTGCCATAAAACTGATTTTATACCATCATTTGTTATCGAAAAGAAACTAACTGATACTAGCGCTAAGTATATAGCCTCTCTTACTAAAACCGCAGATATTGTAAATAAAATGAATTTTATTATAAATAAATAATTTACAGCAATATCTAAGTTATATAATGAGAAAATCACAATAGCTATACCTGTAATTAACTCAAATAAAGCTTCCTCATCTAATTGGAAAATAATAAATTGATAAAGAATATTAAGTGGTCTTAATAAAAATAAATCAAGTTCTCCAGTTTGAATTAAATATGGAACTTCTAAAGTTGTTACAAAGAAAAATTCCCATAACGCCGATGTTAATGTTAAAAAACCATATAAAAACAATAATTGATATAAAGAAAAACCACCGATTAATTCTGTATAATTAAGCGTAATAAGTAATACAAACAATGTTGTAAGAGTATCTAGTAAATAACCCAAATTTCCTATTATAAAATCTAGTTTATAACTCAATATCCTTTTTACATCCATTTTAAAAAACTCTGCATATAAATATAAATGTTTCTTCATATTAACCTCCCATTATATCAAACTTGTTAAATACATATTGCGATAATTTCTTTGAAATTATCAATAATATGATTAACCAGAATATCTGTACACCAAGAATAAATAAGACTTTTCCTAGATCATTATCATGTACAATAATAGAAATAGGTGCATACATTACAGCGTAAAATGGAGTTATCTCTGATATTTTCAATAATAATTTTGGATATAAATCTAAAGGTAACAATCCTCCACCGAAAATAATAAGAAGAGCATTAACTAATTCAGATACACCATTTATTCTTATGAATACTGTTGATAATAATGCAATAATATAACCTAATAAAAACGCAACAATATAACTCAAAATATACACGAATATAAAAAGTACAAATCTCTTAAGAGATATAGTTCTGAATATTAAATTATAAAATAGTAAAATATAAATAACTAAAATCGGTAGTACTTGAAATTTTAATTTATAGAGAAAATTACCTAAAGTAGAGAAAAATGTTATAACTATTAATCCATTAGGCTTATTCAAATAATTAATAATAGTACCTTTTAAAATCTTCTCAGATACAAAATTAGTAGTTATTTTTATAGGTAAAACTATTTGTAAAATAATCGCAAAAAGTACGTAAGTTATTATTTCATCAATATTTTTAGAATTGTATTTTTCAACATATATCCAGATGCTATACTGTATTAATACCATAGAAAGTGATGCGATTATCTGCATTATCGTATTAAATTTGTATTGTAATAAACTTTTGTATTGGTATAAAGTATAAGCAAAAAATCTATTCATATTTATCACCCTTCTTATCCTTCACAAGCAATACTTCTTGTAGATTTAAGTCCAATACTTCAGTTTGTGTAATTATACTTTCACTCGGCAGTAATTTTATTATATCCAAAACATTAAATTTAGTTTCATCAAAAACAAATTCTTTAGAATCAATATTTGTACGCAAAGGCAATATTCCTTCTTCATCTAAATCTACTATATTCTCTCCGTACATTTTTAGTTTTTTATATTTATTAAAAATCTGCTTAAAGCTCTTCACTTCACCATCATAATTGATTTCACCATCACTTATCAAAATCATTCTCTTACAGACTTTTTCAATATCAGAAATTTCATGAGTCGTTAGTATGATAGTAGTATTATACTTCTCATTTATTTTCAGTATTAATTCCATAATTTTCTTCTTTGTTTCTATATCTAAACCAATTGTCGGTTCATCTAGGAACACCAATTGAGGTTTATGAATAATACTAGCTATAAACTCACCACGCATTCTTTGACCTAAAGATAGTTGCCTAACTGGTTGATATAAGTACTCTTTTACATTTAATTCTGTTATCAAATAGTCTAACCATTCTTTATTATCTACTTCATAGATTTTTGATAAATACTCAAAAGAATCAATTAGTGGTAAATCCCACCATAAATGTGATTTTTGTCCGAATAGTGCACCTATGTTTTTAGCGTTTTTTTGCCTGTTTACAAACGGATCTTTACCGAACACTTTTATTGAACCTTTTGTAGTAGTTAGTATTCCTAACAGTAATTTAATAGTTGTAGATTTCCCAGCTCCATTATTTCCTATGTATCCTACAATTTCTCCTTCTTTAATACTAAAATTTATGTCCTTCAACGCTTGTTTAACTATCTTTTCTGTATTAAAAAAGCCAACTCTATTTTTTATTATGTAGTCTTTACTAAGACTCTCAACACTAATTATCTCTTTCATAATATTTCCTCTTATTTTAAAATTTATTATCCAATCTACGAGGATTTCCTTCAAGTAATTTTACTATTTCACTTGAATCTGTTCTCCTATTTTTTACTATATTAACGTGTTTCCCTCATAAAGTCAATATTTTCTGAATATTATATCGATTTTTCTTTCTATTTATGATGAGGAGATAATTTTTGCTAATAAACTCGCTAGATCCTGAAATAATAAAAAAAGAATAATGTATACTCAATTCTTTTAAAAATAACTAAGTGCACATTATTCAGTATTAACTTTATGAATTTATATCTTCTTTTCTTTTATAATATTCTTTCGCAAAATCTACGCAACTTTTTAAATCTATACAAAGAACCGATGTCTTCTGTATTTCTTTTATTTGATAACTTTCCTTACAATTCTCCATGAATTCTTTTTGAACCGTTAAAAAATCATCATATATATCTAATTCGATATTAGAAAATTCTAACCACTCTCCATCCACATTCGCACTTTCTTTTATTGTTTTTCTATTTAGTGAATACTCTGCAAGATGCAATGCTGTATTGGATTCAAAATCAGTTCCTAATAATAAAATTTTGGCATTTTGATCATATAATCTCCCTAATGGTGAATTATATCCTAATCCATCATCTAATGGATGCTCTTTTATTATTTCCTGTGCTTTTTCTCCTACTGCTGAAAAAGAATATAGTGGATGAGAACTTCTAACTGAGTGTGTCAAATTCATAACAAACTCGCTAAATTTCCCCATACCTCGTGTACTAGATAGATTAACATCAAAAGATAAACTCTCTTGTTTTATTTTTTCTATCCATTCCTCGGGAACTTTAGGATATTCCCAATACTCTGGAGACATACTTTCTAAAGATTGCGTTGGGACAACAAGCGTTCCGCTTCCTCCTAATCTTTCAATAAGTGCTTCATAAATACATCTTGCACCACCTATTATATAACCGAATTTGCTAAGCGAGACATGTGCAATCAGGATATCGCCTTCTCCTATTCCTAAATCGTTAAATAGACTTAGAAAATCACTTTTACCTATAGGCATTAAATTATTATCTAAAGTATCACTCATAAACTTATAACTCATAGTTGTCCTCCTTATTAAATGGAAATACCTCAAAAAACTTATTTTCTGAGAAATCGATTTTTGAGACATTCTCCTATTTCCATTCTTCTATTTAATCTATATCATTTTCTACTAACTTTCATTTGTATCACAATTTTATAATGTTATCAAATTTTCCTCTTAGTTCATCACTTATGTCATGGCTAATCATTATTATCGTTAAGTCTTTATTTCCTAACAACATCTCCATTAAACTTTTCGCTGATTCTTTGTCTAAAGCTGATGTTCCTTCATCAATTAAAAGTATTTTTTTACCATTAAACAACGCTCTAGCTATAGCCAATCTTTGGCGTTGGCCTCCTGAAAGATTTTTCCCATGAACCTCTACTTCTGAATATAAGAAGTCCTTCTGCGTTAAGCGCACTTTTTCTAAATACTTAGTTACTTCACTATCCTCAGCTACTTCTCCCATAGTTATATTGTCTTTGACAGTACCTGAAAATACGAAATTTTCTTGCTGAATTATAGTCAGTTTTTCTAGTATTTGCTTAGTAGATAATTTTTTCAAATCAACACTACAATACTCTACACTACCTTCATAGTTTCTCAGTTGTCCCGTAATAATTTTAAATAATGTTGATTTCCCTACTCCACTATCTCCGCTTATTAAATATTTTTTCCCCTCTTTTATATCAAGGTTCAAATTATTTAAGATTTCCTTGTCACCATAACTAAAACTTAAATTTTTAATATTAAATAATGTTTCTCTTAAAGAATATTCAACTGGTAAATGAGTATCTTTATTTTTCGACATGAATTCATCATGCTTAGATAAAATAGGTTTTGCTCCTTTAATAAATGCTATTCTATAACCTACTTGGCTCATACCGTCAAATACAAGATTAGCAAACATTCCTACAGCAGCAACTGCACCGATTTCCAAATTATCTTTAACAACTAAATACCCTGTAACAAAAACTAATAATACTTGAAAAAAGACATTTAAACCGAAGTTAAGCATATAATAATTACTTTCCAATTTACTTTGTTTAACAAATACATTTTTCAAAATTCTACTTATATGTGCTATTCTTTTAGGAATTATCTGTAATTTATTAAGAGAGAAATAGGTATCATAACCTAAAATCGTCTCCTCTAACGAAGCAACATAGTTCTCATTTTCTTTAGTAACCTCTGTCCCCATATTTTGAAGTTTTTTATTAAAAATTTTCGGAAGATAAATTAATATTCCTGTTCCTATAATAGTAATTAAAGAAATGATCCAATGATATTTCAATAGAGCATAAAGTGAAAATACCACTCCAGAAAGGCTGTATATTATAGCAAATATATTCCTCAAACCTTTTTCTTGAATCATTTGAATATCATTATTGAACCAAGATTGATAAACACCAGATGAGTTATCTTTATACTTTTCAATATCTAATTCTATAAGGCTACTAGAAAGATTATCTTTGACATCTATTCCAATATCTTGAATAAAAATCTCCTCTCTAACCTTTACTACCCTATCAATTACTATAATAACAATCCACGTAACTGATAAGAATAAGATAATTTCAAAGAAACTATGTAGATTTTTGTTAGTAAGCACAGTTATAGCATCTGCATTTAAAAAGTTACTCTTCATAAGAAATAACTGTCTTAACAATATAAGAAAACAAATTAATAAGAATTTATATTTAAATTTTAAAATATATTTTTTCATAAGTACCTCCTACTTTTAATTCCACTTAATTTCATAATATTCTACTAAGGGAAATTTTGAGAAATATATAAAACACCAACTTATATTTATATCTTTATTATAGTACAGAAAAAAGATGATAACAATATATAATTATAATTTTCAGAAAACTTACTCGAATTATCTTGACACAAAAAAAAAAGTCAGTATAATAAAAGTTACATAAAGCTTGTAACTCAAATTCAAACAACATTTATGTAATCTATATAAAGGAGAGCAATATGATTAAAAATATTTTAGAAGTTATATCATTAAACAAATTAAAGTTATGCATTATGTTTATTTTAACACTAATAGTATCAATAGGGACTGTTTATGTTGTATACGCTCGCGTTGATATTGTTGATTCTGTAATATACAAAACAGGGTCTCTTTGGACAAAAGTTGGCATTATTATTTGTATTTTAATAATAGTAGAATTACTTAGAGCGTGGCTAAAAATAATAATTGCACAATTAGTTAAACAATGGAAAATATATCTAGGTGATAGAATTAGTAAAAATATAGAAACTATGTCTCAATCGGAATTTAATAAGGTTGATTCTGGTGAGCATATGACTAAATATACTTATCAACTTGAATTATTATCTGCGTATTTATTCTCACCATTAACTGGTTTACTTAGTGCTATTGTATTATTTATCTCATCAGTCGTATTTTTATGGTTAATTAATTGGAAATTTGTTATATTCGCCCTATTATCATCAATCGCTATGTTCTTAATAAGCGGTAAGTTTGGTAATAAAATCAGCGTAGGATATACAAATTTATCAATTTTATCAGGGAAATTTTCTGGAGTTCTAAAGGAATATTTAACAGGTTATGACGATTTGAAAAATATCGGTAAGATAAATTTATTCTCAAAAAACGTTAAGGCTAGTCAGATTCAGAAAGAAGATCAACAATATAGTATTTCTAAATTAATGGCATTCGGTGAATTAACTTTACAAAGTATCGAGAAGCTACTTGAATTATTAATTTTTATCTTTGCGATTTACTTAGTTTTAAAAAATGAATTAACTATAGGTACAATAGCTTCTGTATCTACTATACTAGGAATTTACCTTACTTCTATCAATCAATTGGTTGATTTGTATATTAAGGTAATCGGTACAAAAGAAATATTAAATAGCGTTATAACTAAAGCAACTGCTAAAGAAACACTTTACCCACATGTTGAAGAAAATATTGAATTTAAAGACTTTAATTATAGTTTCGGTGATAATCATGTCATTAAAAATTTTAACTTTAATATAAATAAAGGTGGAAAATATGCCGTGATCGGTAAAAGTGGTTCTGGAAAATCTACTATAATCAAGTTGCTACTAGGGAAATTACAATCCAACCAAGATAAAGTTTTAATCGATGGAAATCCCCTTGAAATACAGGATGATATTAACTTCTCGAAAGAAATTGGATATGTAAGTCAACAAACATCTATTTTTAGCGGTTCAATCCGATATAACATCACTTTAGATGATAGTTATTCAGATGAAGAAATATGGAATACACTAGAAAAAGTTTGTTTAGCTGATAGAGTTAGAGCTTTATCTGATGGCTTAGATCATAATTTATCTAATATGGGCGAAATCCTATCAGGAGGAGAAAAACAAAGGTTAGTTCTTGCGAGAGTTTTAATTAGAAATTATCCTATTTTAATTCTTGATGAAGCAACCTCAGCATTAGATGAAAAAACAGCAGTACGTATAGAAAATAATATCTTAGCTGACGAAAAATTAACTTTAATAATGATTTCTCACCATATTCAAGAAGAAATCAAAAAACAACTAACAGAATGTGTAGAATTAAAAGCACAGTAATATGATTTATTAACTGAATTAAACAAAATGGGAGTGACTCAAAAATCACAATTTTTAAGTCACCCCCGTTTTTTTATTTTCCCCTATATAATCTAGCAACAGCAGTATAATAATTATATTGAATACCTACATTCCAAATTAAAATTTTAAACTAAAAATTTCTACACTTTGAACAGTGTTTACCTCCTACAATTGTTCAAAAGTATAAACTTATGAGAATTTCTTATAAAAGTATAAATATCTCATTATAAATAGAAATGAAACTAACACGAATAGAAATGCAAACTTAACTAGATCATCTATAAATTGTAAATAGATAAATACTAGTAAAACTCCTGCTACTTCTACCAAGTATTCAATTACACTCGCTTTTTTCCAGTTGATTTTGTCATATAAGTCAACCACATAATATTGAGCAATACCTAATATCATAAACGCCAATGCAGCTAAACTATATGCCTTAATATCTGTTTTATCTTGAGTGAAAGCTTCAGGTAAAAAGCTTGCAGTGTTAGTTAAATATTTATTCATAGCTATAAATAAGAAGCCTACTACTTCAACTTGCAATACCACCAAACCTAAATCTTTAAGCTTATTCATTTTTCTCCTCCTCCCTTTTAAAATTATTTTATTAACTAATACAATATAATTACTTATACTTATTCAATTATATTATACCATTTTTAAAAACGCATTCAAAATATTTAGGATGTAATGTTACATGTTTTTTTATGAGAGTGATTAAAAAGTCCCTGTCCCCTCTTTTCTCATACATTAAAAATATTCACTTTCTCACCTATATATATTTACAAAATTATTTTTTATCAAAATCACTTTTTTGATATAATAACTTCAGTAAAACTGTAGTAAATGAATTTTTTTAACATTCACTGTGACACTATATTTATCCTTTAAATTTATTATATTACGTATATCTATAAATCATTGATAATCACCGTTTAATTTGATATAATCAAAATTTGTGAGAGAAGTTAGGGAGTGTAACACTTCCGATAAAGATTGCGGTAGTCGTTTATTTTTCAAAGTCTAAGGCTGAAGAAAAATATTACGAATAGCATATGCAACAGGAACTTAAAAAGCAGGTGCTAAAAGTTAGTATCTGCTTTTTCTAGTTCCTACTGCTGTGGCTACTTCAATATGAAAGGAGATGATGCTTATGCTCATAAGTATCAAAATCTTGAAGAAAGGAGTAGCGAGTTGTCAGCTTACGAAATTGTACAGACGATTATTGGAATAAATCTATTGATTGTTTCAGTAGTTAGTGCATGTATTGAAGAATTGAAAAAAGACAATAAAAAAAAACCATCTTTAGCTTTGGTTGGTTAGATGGTTATTTAAAACTATTTTACGAGCCACCGTCTTTTAAGTTAGTCGTTTATTTTTCAAAGTCAAAGACTGAAGAAAAATATTACGAATAATTTATACTACGACTACTATAATTTCTACGAACGTAGTGAGTTAAGAAATTATAGTAAAGTCAGTGCAAACGGCTATTTGCCTCATATTTTAACATAGATGAAGTAGAAAAGCAAAGATTTTTAAATATTGATCTTTCTATAATTTTTCAAATTGTTTGCATCCCAAATACCCTTATTATAGAATTTTTCACCCATTAAAAATATTCTATACAAAAAAAGCTAGGAAAAATTCCTAGCTTAACATTCACACTTGAAATATAGGTAGTGAATCACCTTCCTTTATACTACTATATTTCTACTAGAAAATCAATATTTTTACTTCGTTTTAGACCTTTTACTTCTTTAATACTCTCCTACAACCTTATATTTTCTCAGTATATATTTTAACTGTTCACCTGTAACTTCTTCGTATTTATAATCTATATTTTCAACTGCTAGATAATTTAATACTTTCCTAATGCTGACATATCCTTTTTTTGCTACTACGATATGATCTAGCATTTCAATACCAACTATTTCACCAACTTCCATTAGATTTATCGTTGTTTTAATATCTTCTATAGAAGGAGTTGCGTCTCCACTCGGGTGGTTATGTACACAGACGATGCTCGAAGCACTATTTTTTATTGCTAGTTTAAATACTTCTCTTGGATGTACTACTGACATAGATAAGCTACCTTTAAATACTTCTCTTTTCTCTATTATTTTACCTTTCGTATCAATATCTAATACTACGAAAACTTCTTGCGTTAAATTCTCTAAAGATGATTTTAAATAATTGGCTATTGACTGTGGGCTATCACACTTCACATCTAAAACATTCGTCGCATATATTCTTCTTGCAAACTCTATATTCGCCAGAATATGTATCGCCTTCTCCTGACCTATCCCTTTATGTTTCATAAGTTCTGTTAAAGTTGCATCTCTTAACTTTGTAATGCCACCCATATCTTTTAGAATCATGTCGGAAAGCTCAATTACATTTTGATTTTTTGTACCCGTTCTTAATAATATTGCTAGAATCTCTTTATCGCTGAGAGCTAAAGCACCTAATTTTTTGAATTTCTCCCTCGGACGATCTTCTTCACTAAACTCTTTAATAGTGTATGCTACCATAATAATCCCTCCCTTATTAATATGATTGTTAAATAACTAAGCGCTATGAATGGTACTAGTGGTAGTTTCGTTTTTCTTTTAACTTTTTTCAAAATAATTAATCCAATAGCGAAGAATCCTGCATATAAAAATGTGAAAATTAACAAATACACTCCCTCAAATAAATTTAAATTTAAAGCTAATACACAAAATACTTTTATGTCGCCATAACCTAAACCACCTCTTGTGAAAATATATAATATATGAAAAATAATAACAAGATAAATAAAATCTAAAAAATTGAATAAATAATAGTGTATATATATAGAAGAAAAATTTAATATAATTAGAAGATAAAACAACTCATCATTAACTTCAAATGATTTTATATCTTCTATTCCTAAAAAAATGAGAATAATAAATATACTAACTTCAAGATAACTAATAAAAATAAATTGTCTTTGGAAAATAATAAATAATACAATAGTAATAAAAGTAAAAATTTCGTATAAAAATACATCTAATGGAATTTTTTGATTACAGTAACTACATCGTCCTTTTTTAAACAAATAACTAAAGATTGGAATTAAGTCGCTCCCCCTTAATTCTTTATGGCAACTTGAACAACGACTTCGTCTAAATAGGAACTCTTTTTTATTCTCACTATCTACTAAACATTTGATTGCACTAGCAAATATAAGACTTACAATAACAATAAATATGTATCTTTCCATAAATATCTTCCCCCTACTGTATAACCCTTCGATTATATTTTATCATAAACATATTTCTCTAACCAACTATATCCTTACTGATACTTTATCTAATAAATAATATTTTTTTATTTTTCTTTTTTAGGAAAAATTACATTCTATATTATAAGGGTTTGTTATTTTTGAATTAATTTTGACGTGAATTCATATTAATTTTCAAATTGTTGTAATAAATATCTATTATCATAATGATATCTAGTTTCAATAAAATTTACATTTTTTCATTTTTATAGTACAATATTGTTTATAGTTTTCCAAAGGCAAGATTTCCGCCTGAAGGAAAGTAGTTTTATATTCTTATTATACACTATTATTTTTAGAGAAGGTGATTAAATGATTTTTAAAAAATTTTTGAGAAAAAGTCAAGAAGAGTTAGAAGCTGCGAATCAGCTTTCTCTTCAAGAAATTAACAATACAGTTGATGTTCCAAAAGAAGGAAGCTTTTTAAAGAAAGTCCTGGCTTATAGTGGACCGGGAGCATTAGTAGCAGTCGGTTATATGGATCCTGGTAACTGGATTACCTCTATCGCTGGTGGTGCTCAATATGCGTATAGCTTACTATTCGTTATACTTATATCGAATCTTATCGCGATGTTGCTTCAATCAATGTCTGTAAGATTAGGTATTGTAACTGGTATGGACCTAGCTCAAGCAACTAGAAAGCATACTGGTAAAAAAATGGGATTTGTTCTCTGGATAATTACCGAACTAGCTATTATGGCTACCGATATTGCAGAAATTATTGGTAGTGCTGTAGCTTTAAAATTATTATTCGGTATTCCTTTACTAATAGGGGTTATAATAACTATCTTTGATGTATTCTTACTCCTATTATTAGCACATTTTGGATTTAGAAAAATCGAAGCTATTGTAGCTATCTTGATATTTACAATTCTAATAATATTCTTCTATGAAGTTTTATTAGCTAACCCTAATACCGGCGAATTAATTAAAGGTTTTATTCCGAACAAGGATGTAATTAATAATAAAGGTGCATTATTTATTGCCTTAGGTATCGTGGGAGCTACAGTTATGCCTCACAATCTGTACCTACATTCTTCTATTGTTCAAGCAAGAAGATACGATAGAAAGGACAACAAAGTTAAAAAAGAAGCTATTAGATTTTCTACTATAGATTCTAATATTCAACTTTCAATCGCATTTGTTATTAACTGCTTACTATTAGTTTTAGGTGCTTCTTTGTTTTATGGTCATGGTGATAGTCTTGGACGCTTTACAGATCTTTATAACGCTTTACAAGATAGCAGCATTGTTGGAGCTATTGCTTCACCACTCCTTAGTACACTATTCGCCGTAGCTCTATTGGCCTCTGGTCAAAATTCTACTATTACCGGAACATTATCAGGACAAATAGTTATGGAAGGTTTCATTCACATGAGACTTCCTATGTGGATGAGAAGAATGCTGACTCGTGTAATTGCGGTAATGCCTGTTGTCATTTGTTTAATAATTTTTGGTGATAGTGAACAAGCAATTGAAAGCTTACTGATTTATACACAAGTATTTTTAAGTATTGCTCTACCAATATCTATTATTCCTCTAACACTATATACATCAGATAAAAAACTTATGGGAGAGTTTGTTATTAAACCATGGATGAAAATTGTTGCATGGATCTGCACAGTCGTATTGATAATCTTAAATTTCTGGTTAATAATATCAACATTCATATAAAAAAATCGGACTGACAAAAATCAGTCCAATTTTTTTATTTCTCAATATATATATACTAGACTCACACTTTCTTTACTTTATAAAACAAAAAAGACAGCTC
>NZ_JAPWCC010000007.1:0-75975 GCF_041433735.1 Gemella sp. 20925_1_85
TTATTAGATATCTAAAAAGCTTTCATAAAGCGAATTTAGATATCAATAAACCACTGCGTCTATGAATTCTCATATACACTCTTTTAAAAGTTATTATTTTTGAATCGCTCATATTATTAATTATATTGCCAATATATCCACAGGTTCTTCATCTAGTAACAGTTTTACATCATTAATGTCAACAATTCTAAAGCCTTTGATCTTTGATTCCAGCTGTCTTACTGACTTGGTCACCCTCGATGTATCAATAAGTAATATCTTTTCATAATCAGGTACTTTTTCTTCTGCTCTCTTAAGAAATTTCATAACATGCTCAGGATGTAAATATGTCTGACCTTTATATGATTTTATTTCTACTACATATTTCTTTCCTTTTTTCTCAAGACATAAATCAAAGTCTGCACTTCTATTTTTGGGTTCCGTAACTTTATAACCAACATTTTTAAAAGCATATGCTAGTAATAGTTCTTTACCTATTGGTGAAGTCAACTTCTCTAAAGCTGCAAGTAATGGTTTAGGTTTAATCTTAATAACAGATTTCTTTAATCCCTCAGGATCTTTTGTTAATAATTTCCTATTAAATCCAATAATATAATCCTCCACTATGGCAAAATGACCATGTGCTATACAGTTTCTAATGGCAGTTAATAAAGCATTTATTTTTGAAAATGTAGTATATTTCGCAACTATTATTTTTTGACAATTAGAACAAATATTCCCCTCAAAAAATCTCCATTCATCATTACTTATAACATCCTTTGAACCTATCCACTTCACATCACGACTTTCATTCATTCCCATTTGATTCATAACGTAGGTAAATGAAAATTCATCATATATTTTATCAGAAATTAATTCATTTTTATCTGATTGGTATGAATCAATATTCGGAGTATACCAAAGTAATTTTTTTATTACAGTATCCATTTCTTCTGAAAGCTTAATTGGTCTAGGGCTGTGGTGTATTTTATAATTTTTTTCACTTCTACTACTACAACATTTCTTAAACATATCCTTCTCCTAATATGAAATCAATTAATATCAACTTTATTATAGCATATATCATGTACATAAAAAAGATACGTATAGATTATATACGTGTTTACTACTTTATCTTATTATACTTACTCCACAACAAACCTACTAGCTAATTTATACACTTGTTTGATTTCCTTAGTTTCTAAATTCCAAGTTTTTAATTCTTCTTTTATCAACTCTGGGAACTTTCTACTAACATCCCTTAATGCATTTCCTACTGATTTTCTTACATATTCACTAGCGTCTTCTTTAAATGCTGCTAGTCTTTTTATTGCTTCTTGTGGATTTTCTCTAAAATATGGTCTACTCGTCCATATCCTTAATCCTTCTGTGACAGCCCTTCTTGTATTCGGATTATCAGAACTTAGCCATTCATCAATTATAGGTATTGCATTTTCATAACCTTTATTTTTACAATATTCATCAAATGCTTTTGCAAGTACCTCTTGTACTCTCCAATTATCATCTTTAGATACCTCATCACGCATGAACTTAAGAATACCAGTATCACTTGATAAATATCCAAAAAGAAATACACCGTACATTCTAACTTGATATACTTTAGACTCATATGATAAGAAAGCCAACTTCTTAGTATAATCCCTATCATTACTTTTATAATCAGCTAAGGCTCTTTTCTCTTCCTCCTTAAATCCATTCTTTATTAAAGAAAATTCTTGTTCTAAGATTTTAATATATTCGTCCAAATAAGTTCACCACCTTATTATTACTAAAAAAAGCATATAGAATGTTAGACACTCTATATGCTTAAGGATGATTTGCTAAAATTAGTTGTTAGCTTTTAAGAAATCAACAGTTTTTTGGATTACTAACTCACCACGTAAGTCTTCAACACTAATACGTTGTTTGATTCCTTCTTCAGTCATGTTGTACATAGTAGCAAGTTCTTTAACTTCTGCATCGATGTCAGCTTCTGTTACTTCAACTTTTTCTACTTCAGCGATTTCACCTAGTACGAATGAAGTTTTGATTTTGTTTTCAGCGTCTGATTTCATTTCTGCTTTAAGATCAGCTTCACCTTTTCCAGTGAATTGCTCATATAAGTCGAATGATAATCCTTGACGAGATAAGTTTCCAGTGAATTGTTCGAACATTGAGTTAACTTCTTGTTCTACTAATTTTTCTGGTACAGAAACTTTTGCGTTTTCTACAGCTGTAGAAATTACTTTATCAGAATAAGATTTTTCTGCTAAGTTTTCTTTTTCTAATTTGATTTCTTCTTTTAATTTTTCTTTGTATTCAGCTACAGTTGAAGCTGCTTCTTTAGAAAATTCTTTAACGAATTCGTCAGTTAATTCTGGTAAAACTTTTTCTTTTACATCGTGAACTGTAACTTCGAATTTCGCTGCTTTACCAGCAAGATCAGCTACTTGGTAGTTTTCTGGGAATGTTACGTTAACTTCTGTGTCAACTGGTGCAACTTTTCCTTCTAATTGTTCTTCGAATCCAGGGATGAATGAACCTGAACCTAATTCTAATTCGTAACCTTTAGCTTCTCCACCTTCAAAAGCTTCGTCTCCGATGAATCCTTTAAAGTCGATAACTACGATATCACCTTTTTTAGATTCTCCTTCTTTAATTTGCCATTCAGCTTGACGGCTTAATAAGCTATCTAATCTTTCTTCTACATCAGCATCTGTAACTTCTACTGATTCTTTTTCTAATCCAAGGTTTTTGTATTCACCTAATTCAACGTTTGGTTTAACAGTAACAACTGCTTCGAATTTAACACCTTCTTCTTTGCTGATTTCTTTAACATCGATATCAGGCATAGCTAATGGTGAAACTTCTAATTCGTCGATAGCTTTTGTATAAGCTGCTGGTAATACGAAATCTACTGCATCTTGGAATAATGCTTCTTCACCGTACATTTTGTTGAATACGGCTCTTGGTAATTTACCTTTTCTGAATCCAGGTGCGTTAACACGTTTAACTGCACGTTTGAATGCTTGGTCTAATCCTTTCGCAAATTCTTCTTTTGTTGCTGAAAAAGCGATAACTACTTTTCCATCTTCTTTATTTAAAATTTGTGACATTTATTTTTCCTCCAAAAATACTTTTAAGTATCATCAAAAATGTTAGTATAAAAATACTAAAAACTCTTGATTAATTATATAGTAAATAGCGTAAAAAGTCAATCGTTACATATTCAAATTATTGTTTTTAAGAGTAAGTTAAATAGTTTCAAAAAATTATCTAACTTACTCCCATTTAATACTAAATTTCAAAAAAATTGTAATACTTCTATACTTTTTTATCTACCGACCAGTTTTTTACTAAATTCTTTTATTAATTTATCATTTTCTCTGTAATTAGGATAGTATTTTCCTAACAATGTGTAAAATCTTGGTGTGTGATTTGTTTCCAACAAATGGGTAAGTTCGTGAACAATAGTATGCTCCAAACACTCTATTGGATATTTTACAAGTTCGTAGTTTATCCAGATTCTTTTCGCTTCGATATTACATGTTCCCCAACGTGTTTTCATCTTTTTAATTCTAAGTTGTTCAGCATGAACATTCATAATCTTTTCATACTTACTAAGAAAATCCAAGCATTTATTATAAAGAATCTTTCTAAGTTCCTTGGTTACTATTTGTTCTCTATCTTGATATTTATCTTTAATGCTTAACATTAACTTATCATTAGAGATAGTTACCTTATTTTTATCTCCAAGTATAACTTCTAAAGTCAATTCTTTCCCGAAAACATAATGCTTTTCACCTGTTGCATAATTTTTAACAGTATGACCATTCTTCAAGATATTATTTCTTCTAAGTTTTATCTCATCTATATTTTCTTGAACCAGTTTTTTTATGATATAGTTTGGTGTTCTTGGAGGGGCACTCACTATTACATCAGCATTCTTTTCAACTTTTAAATAGATGTTTTTCATTTTTCTTCTGTATTTAATAGTAACGATTAAATCACCTACAGTTATTACTCTTTGCATATTACCCCTCCTCTATATTTTATTATTTCAACTCAAAACCTACTAAGGCAGTTCCAACTCTTATATGAGTCGCTCCTTCTTCAATTGCAATTTTATAGTCGTTACTCATTCCCATCGATAAGAATTCACATGGTGCATATGCTAAATTCAGTTCTTTTACTTCATCACGTAACTGTCTTAATCTTCTAAAGCAATTACGTAATATTTCTTCATCTTCAACAAAAGGTGCCATAGTCATAAGTCCGACAACTTTTATTTTTGAATACTGCTCCAATGATTTTATAAAATCAATAGCCTCTTCTGAAGTTAAACCATGTTTACTCTCTTCTCCAGAAACATTAACCTGTACAAAACATTTAACTTCCTTATCAGCACGTTTTTCGATTTCTTTAGCTAAGCTATCTCTATCCAATGCGTGGAAATAATCAACCTCATTAATTACGTCACGTACTTTTCGTGTTTGTAAACTTCCAATTAAATGCCAAGTCTTATTAGAATATTTCCCCTTTCTTTCAACATAATTTTGCGGACGATTCTCTGCAAAATCTGTAATCCCTGCTTCTATAGCTTCTTCCACTCTAGCATCAGTTACATATTTAGTTACAGCTATTAATTTCACTTCATCAACATTTCTTCCTACTTTTTCACAAGTTTCAGCGATTTCTTTTGTTATTGTTTCAAAATTCTCTCTAACGTTCATTTTCTCTCCTACTTATTTTCTTTAAACTCTTTCTAATTTTATTATAACATGATGCTTATTATTTTGTTATAAATTAAATAAAAAAGACATCTATTTAAATAGATGTCATAACAAGTAGTCGGACGGATTCGCACCGCCATTTCTCTTTTCAGAGCGTATTCCTTCTTCAAACCACTGCCCTACTTGTTACTCTCATTTTATCAAATTTTTTTCATTTTTCAAATTAATTTTATAGTATTCTTTATTTTTTCTATTAAAATATGGAAAGTAACAAGAAACCCTATTACTTTCCATTATTTTTATTATTTTCCAGGTACAAGTTCCAATACTCTATCCTTAGGAATATTTCCTATAGATTCACTCGTATATTCTCCTTTTACCCATTTTTCAATTTGATCATCATAATTATCACTTAAGAAGTGTCCACTTTGTCCAGGTCCAACAATATGATGTCCTGTTTTAGTCTCAAAGTCATAAACAAATCTCCATGATGCACCATGATTAACTAATCCCTCATCGTTTTGTCTAGCTGCTTGAACTGTAACTTTAGAACCTGAAATAGGATATTCTTTCGGATTTAAGAAATATGCTAACAATACAGATGATTTAGATAATGGATGCCTGAATCCTAATGTATGAGCTGTACCCCACTTCCATTTAGATACGTCATTCCCATATTTACCTTCTAATTCAGTTATAGTTTCATTTAAACTGTTTGTTAATACCTCTTGTAGTCCATTTTTCTCCTCAATAAGATTTACTTTTTTACCGTTTAAACTATCTCTAAGTACCTTATCTACATAACTCTCTTTATGAGGCATAAATTTGTAAACATCTGCATCCATCTTGTCTTTTAGTATATAAGATTGAATTTTTTTCATCCATAAATCAAAAATCAACGGAGCTGCTTCATCTTTCTCGTCTACATTATTCCATGATTTTAGTTTATCAACTACTTCTTTTTTAGAAATTTTATCTACGCTTATATTTTTTAAGAAGTTTGGTAAAAATTCTTGTGCATACAGATTTTTTGTATCCATTTGAAGTTTCTTCATATCATCAACTGTTAAATTATTTTTCTTTGATAATACTTCATCTATACGAGCTTTTCTATATGGCTGTGCCCAAACGTTTGATGTGTGATAATCAGTTTTCACAGTTTCAGTATTCGCTGTCGCAATAAAACCTTCTTCTGGATTAACAAGTTTCGGTAATTTATCATATGAAACATAACCACTCCATCCATAATCGCTACTATAACCGGGTACAGGAAGATTCCCATCTCCCTTTTTCCTAATAGGTACATTACCATTTGATTTATAAGCTATATTTCCTTCATTATCGGCAAAAACAAAGTTTTGAGCTGGTGCTTTGAATTTTTCCAATGATTTCTCAAATTCTTGCCAATTTTTCGCTTTATCTATATTTAAAATAGCTTCTAGTTCTTGCGTCGACTCAAGTGCTGTCCACTGCATTGAAAAACTCGTATCTTTATTTCCTAATGGTTTCAGTAGTTGATCAATTATTGGTCCATGTTTCGTATTAACAACCTCAAAATCGACAGCATCTTTTCCTTTTACTTTTATTGAATACTTATCAACTTTAGCATCATAATATTCATTATCATATTTAAATTTATATGGATTATTCTCTTGTCGTTTTTCAATATAAAGATCTTGAACATCTGGTCCAAAATTCGTAACTCCCCATGCTATGTGTTCATTATGACCAAGAATTATACCAGGTACTCCTGGAAAAATGACACCTGAAACTTTATTATTTGGTATTGAAAGTGACATCTGATACCAAACTGATGGAGTACCTAGCCCTAAATGAGGATCATCTGCCAATAACGGCTTACCCGATTTAGTCTTCTTACCAGAAACAACCCAGTCATTACTACCATTTTCCATCGGTGGTCGCTCAGTCTTAGCTGTATTCTTATCTATACTAACATCTATACCTTGATTCGCTTTTATAATTTCTTCATTATCTTTATTTTTTGAAAAACTATCAGGAAGTAACTGTTTTAGATTTTCTTCACCTAAATTATTTAAAATCCAATTATTAAATCCTAAGTGATCCCAGTGCCCACCTAAATCATATGCCATGTATTTTCCGACTGTTAAAGAATCAATAGGAGTCCAATTTTCAGGAGAATATCCTAATAAAGAAAACTCATAAGGTAATTTATTATCTCTTTTAGCTTCTTCAATAAATGCATTTACTCCTTGAGCATAATTTTCTAATATTTTTTTGGCTTCTTCTGAATAATCCTTGTAAGATTCTTCTGCTGCTTTCCTTAAAGAAAAAACTAGAAATTTCTTATCATTTTCTAGCGCTGCTTCACCAACTACTTCAGAAAGTCTACCACTCGCTTGTCTTCTCGCTAAATCCATCTGAAATAATCTATCTTGAGCATGAATATAACCCTGAGCTTTATATAAATCACTATCATTTTCGGCTTCAATCGTTGGAATTCCATTTTTATCTCGCGATATTTTTACGCTATTGTCTAAAATCTTTAATTCTGTCTTCCCTTCTACTGTTGGTAAAGATTTATGAACAAAATAATATCCATAACCTCCTACCAATAATAGCAAGGTTACTAACACTATTGCTAATCGTTTTAAAATCTTAATAACTTTATTTTTCATAAGTCCTCCTAAAAAATAAATTATACTAAGAATTATATTAGTTTTATCCATTTTTTGCAAACTGATAATTCCTAAAAAAACTCTAAATAAGCATAGTATTTTTTTCACTTTTATTTAATATTTATTATTTGATAGATACTGTCTATCTCTAAAGAATACTAACAATATAGATTGAATACATTTTACTTTACTATTCCCCTAATAATGACTTACCTTCTCAGATTTCTTGATATTTTTTAATATTTTACTATCATATTACTTCAACACACTTATATTTTTATAAAAATTTCACAAAAAAATTTCCGAAGAAACTGAATTCCTCGGAAATTATGCTTCACGCTTATATTTTTCTGAATTTCTTATTAATATTATTCTTATTCCTAAGAAAAAGTATATTAAACAACTAATAAATAGTATACCTAAACTAAAGATTAATAGTAATATACTGTACACTAGAAAAAGAAATGCTACTATGTTGTGATTTATCCCCTTTTTAAAAATCACAAAAAGTAATAGTAAAAATAACACTACTAAAAGTGCAAAGTATAACCATGCAAGTTGCCCCATAATTTGAAAGATAAAATGCATATCTTTTGTAGAGACATTCGCACTATCTTGAGTAAGGCGTGTTTGTTCACGAATCTGATCAACAATTTTAGTTCTTAAATACTCATTTCCTACATACTCTCGAAACAGATTGATCATACTTCCAACAAACCCGATGTATACTACATAAACTACGCTAGAGATAAGTAATAATATTTTCTCTAATTTGTCAAAATGCATTAATTTTCACCTTTATCCTTACACTTAGCGCAAGTACCATAAAATGATAGAGAGTTATCCTGAACTTCAAATGAGTATTCTTTTCTCATATATTCAATAAGTTTGTTAAATATAGGATTTGATACTTTCTCTATATTATTACAGTTAGTACAAATTAAATGATGGTGTAGTTCATCATCAACAGATTGTCTTAAATGATATTTAGAAACACCATTACTGAAAGAAATTTTTTCTAAGATTTTTAATTCATAGAAAATATCTAAAGTTCTATAAACTGTAGCAATACCAATATCTGGTGTTTTCTCTTTTAAAATAAAGTATAATTCTTCAGCACTAAGGTGCTGTTCATCATTTTCTACTAAAATCTCAACTATTTTTTCCCTTTGAGGTGTTAGTTTATATGGTGATTGTTGAATTATTTTAATTATCTCATCATAAATAGTCATATATTATTTTGCACCTTTCCTATTTTTTAAGTAAGATAATGCAAGCATAGTCTTACTATCAGTTATAACATTATCATCTAAAAGTTTGAATGCTTCTTCAATTTTGTATTTTCGTAAATTAATGAATTCATCATCATCTGGATTTTGTTCTCCAGCATACTCTAAATTATCAACATAATATATAGTGATCAATTCTGAACTATAACCAAGAGCTACATGCACATCACATAGCATTTCTAGTTCCCCTTCTTCAACCACATATCCTGTTTCTTCTTGTAGTTCACGAATAGCGGCTAATTTCTTATTATCTTCTCCAGGCTCTAATTTACCTGCAGGAATTTCTAAAGTTACAGCTTCGATAGCTTTTCTATATTGTTCAACAAGAATTACCTCATCCTCTTTAGTAAGTGCTAATATCGCCACTGCTCCTCTATGATTTATCAGTTCACGTGTTGAAGTTTCTCCGTTTGGTAAAGTTACTGTATGTACTTCTAAATCAAGAACTTTACCTTCAAATATTTTCTCTACTTCAATAGTTTTTTCTTCTAAATCTATTTTCATAATTTCCTCCATCTCTTTACAAAGTATATTCTTCTAGATCATGTGCAATCTTCACACTACATTTATCGCATAGCGATTCTACAGCATCTTTTTCAATATTTCTATCGTATCTTGCACTAATATGTGTTAATAATAAATTTTCAACCTTACTATTTTCTATCATCTTCTCAACATCTAAAATGCTCAAATGATAGTTTTTTCTTGCATGGTGCGCATCTTCTTTTAATAAGTAGGTGCACTCTGTAATAATGATATTACTATTTTTAACAAATTCATTCAATCCTTCAAAGTATCTTGTATCTGGTATAATCGAGATTTCTTTTCCAGGTTTATCTTCAGATAAAAATTCACTTGAATTATACACCTTTCCATTAAATTCAAAAGTATCTGATTCCTTTATTTCTCTATAAAACGGCCCTGGCATAATTCCTAATTCTCTTAACTTATCTGCATCTAAGCTCCCTTTTTGTTTTTTAAATATAATTTTATATCCAAAACATTCAACATTATGAGCTAATGGATAGCTAAAAACAGTAACAGTTTTATTATCTATTATACACTGTTCACTAGAAATTTCAATATATTCCACGCTATAAGAAAGTGAACAATGTGTGAACATCATGTTCTTTTCTATAAAATCTTTAATCCCTACTGGACCATAAATAGTAACCTTTGAAGCATTCGTATTTAAAAGAAAACTTCTAGAAGATAAAAAACCAATTAACCCCAATACATGATCAGCATGAAGATGGCTAATAAAAATTTTAGTTATTTTGGTTGGTTTAATGTTTGTTTTTAAAATCTGATGCTGCGTTGCTTCTCCACAGTCAAACATCCAACACTCTTTTAGTTCTTGCATAAAGTTAAATACAAAACTCTGTGTATTTCTAAATTTTGCTGGAAGCCCAGCTCCTGTTCCTAAAAATTGTACTTCCATCGTATTCCTCTACTTTAAAATTAATAATGGTGGCCTAAAAAGATATTCCATTTAAGCCACCTTATGTAAGTTATAGTTTTACTACAAAAATCTGTGCATCTTGTAAGCAAGTTATTACATGCTCTACCCCTGCTGGAATTTCTAATAGTTCAAATTCATTTACAGTCTCAACCTCTTCTTCAAAAGAAACTGTAATCTTTCCGCTAATATTTAATAATAAAATATTTTTATCATTGCTATATGAGTCTGTTTGATTCCCTACTTTTAGATTCATATGTACCACTTGATATTTATCATTTTCTAATACAATACCACCTAATAGTGCATTTTTATCTAATTTTACTTTTTTCATAATCTTATCTTCCTTTACGTTTATATAACCCGTCTTCTTCAATCATAATTAATTTATTCTTGAATAATCTTCCAACAGCACGTTTGAAACTTCCCTTACTCATTCCAAACACTGCTTTAATTTCTTCTGGATCTGATTTATCTGTAAACTCACAATATCCGTTGTTTTCAATGTAATCCATGATAGCTTGACCATCAGCATCCATTCTTTCGTGAGCTCGAGGTAAGAATGAACCATTAATTTCTCCATTATCTTTAACACCAATAACACGCAGAGTAACTTTTTCTCCTAAACGTGGTTCTTTTTCACGTTCACTTTCATGAACAAAAACTTTGTAACCGTCTTTTGTTAATAGGAATGTCCCAACTCGCATTAAACGGTATGGATAAGCTTCAATATCTTTATTCTTCATATTCTTAGTTGCTTTAGAATATAATGATGCTACGATAGTCTCTGTCGCCAAACGCGCAAATAATTGTCCACTAAAATCACGACGTAAAGTAATAAATAGTTCGTCACCTTCTTTAGGCCAAACACTTCGTAACTTTGGTAAATCTTCTCCTAAAAGTGGAATTTCACGAGAGAACCCAATATCAAGACCTACTCGGTCTTCCTCTACTTTTACTACTTTACTAAACGAATAATCTCCAACCGTAACTTCTGGAATATTCGGTGTTGCGAATAATTTCCCACTACGTGAAGGGTATACGAACATTGAATACTCTTCTCCAATTTCGTAATCATCTAAACTTTCTACGTCAGATTCGTTACAGCTAATTTCTTCTTCATTCGGTCCTTTAAAAACTAATGATGAACTTTTCTTTTCTACTAACTCTAAAAAATGAATTTCTCCAGTAATAAATTTTATATCTTCTCTTTCCATCAAGTACCTCTTTCTTTTATTTATTGTATAACTTTTTACAGAATTGTCACTAAATTTCATCCCATAAAAAAAGGTTGATACCTAATATCAACCTTTAAATTAATCGGAAAAAGTAGTATCAGGGCGTACTTACTTAACCATATTTTTTATTTGTTTTAATTGATTTACTCTTATTTCCTTTGGAAGGAATCTTCTTATTTCATCTTCATTATACCCAACTTGTAATCTCTTATCATCAACAATGATAGGTCTTCTAAGCATTCCTGGATTATCTTGAATAACTTTATATAATTCTTGAATTGACATACTTTCAATATCCAAATTCAATTTTTGGAAAGTTTTCGATCTGAATGAGATTATATCTTCTGTTCCGTGCTCCGTGATAGACAAAATGTCTTTAATCTCATTTGTTGTCAGAGCTTCTGAAAAAATATTTCTTTCAACAAAGTCTATTCCATTTTCAATAAGCCAAGCTTTCGCTTTTCTACAAGAAGTACAACTTGGCGATGTAAACAACGTAACTACCACCAGCACTCACACTCCTTTATAAAAATAACATTAATATTTTTATAATTCTATATACTTCTATAATTATACTACATATATTATAATTTTACAATATACTATTGAAAAAATATTTTAATTTGTCAACTAAAAACACTTGTTTTACATTGTTTTACGTTCGACTATCCTTGTAGACACAACGTTAATGTGTAACCCTTACATTTTTATATTTGATTAGTTAAAATAAATTATATAATAATACACTCTAATACTACTTTACATATTCTTACTATCTTATTATAAACATTGTAATTAAAATTTAAATTAAATATTATCGATAATTTCTAAAGTTTTTATAAACATAGCTAAATTGACAATGCTTTTTATGTATGATATCATATACATATGCCAGCATGGCGGAATTGGCAGACGCACTGGACTCAAAATCCAGCGATGGCAACATCGTGCCGGTTCGACCCCGGCTGCTGGTATAATTATTAAGACAAGGTTTTTGTACCGACCCCAAAAAGTTAGACCAAAAAATCTAACTTTTTGGGGTCGGTACAGTTTAAAAGTGTCTTTTTGTCGTTTAATTTAATAAAGAATTTTATTCCAATGAAAAATCGTGATAAAGGAGTAATATGTATGAATAATATAGATTATGTATCAATATTAACATTATCAATAGACTGGTTTTTACGTATTGTACAAATCATTACATTTATAGTTCTTATATTAAAGATTAACCATTATGATAATTATATAGATAATGTTAGAATTAAGAAAATTAATCCAGATAATCTCGAAGAGTTAAACTCAGAGTTTCACTATATTTATGAATACGAACATATAATAAACGAAGCTCACACAGATCTATTCTTGATTTATCCTAAAAATGTAGATATAAAAAAAATAGAGGTTTTCTCATTAAAATTTGATGAAAAATTAATTGAAGACGAACTATTATATACTAAAAATAATTTAATAAATAATTATAGTTTATTGATTAAAACTATAGTACCTGAAACAATTCCTAATTTGAAAGTAAAATGGGAAACTAGTAAAGGGGAACTTGGTGAATATACATTTAATAATAACGGTTATAACGGAAATGTAGATATATCTTCTTATAAATATAAATTAACTTTTAAAAGAAAAATACTCTCAATTTTTAAATTATAATAAGTTCTAAAATTAAATATATTTTCTAGCTTTATTAAATTAACATTATATTTTTGATTACTATTAATTAAAACCTCAAAATTCAGCGATGGCAACATCGTGTCGGTTCAACCTCAGCTGCTGGTATTTTACAATTTTTTTAAAAAGACTCGAGATTATTTTCGAGTCTTTTTTATTTCATTAAACAAGTAAGCTAATTTACTATTTTGCTTTACAAGATACTTTGTTTATGATACTATTATGTATAACAAGATAGTGAAGCCTAAAACTGAAAATTATTTCTAAAATAGTTTTGTCAAGAACATCTTTTACTTAGATAATCTCAACAAGATATTTAAAGAAAGGAGGAACAAAATGGAGATAAACACTTCCCAAATATTAAAAGGGACCTTAGAAGCATGCATTTTACAGCTAATAAAAAATAAAGAAATGTACGGCTATGAAATAACTGAACAGCTTTCTAATTACGGGCTTGATATGGTTGCCCAAGGAACTATCTATCCTCTACTTTTAAAATTAGAAAAGGAAAATATGGTCACTAGTTATTTAAAAGAAAGTAACTCTGGACCTCCTAGGAAATATTATTCAATTACCAAAAATGGTAAAGAATATATAAATTCATTTAAAAATGTATGGGGAAATATAAGTACTACAATAACAAATATTATAGAAAATAAATAATATCGATAGGGAGGAATTATTATGAACATCGCTGACTTAATAAAACAAAACAATCAACTTAGACCTCAACTTAATGAAGATAATAAGAAATATTATGAAGAACTTTTAGTTGCTTGTCGGATGAAAAATACTACAAAAAAAGAATCAGAACTAGAAATTCAATTACTGGAAATATTACAAGATTTGATCCTATATCAAAAACAAGGAAAAAACTTTACCGATGTTTTTGGAAATGATATAAACAAATTATCTTCATCAATACTTGTAGAACTTCCAAAGGAAAATAAAGGAAAACTATTAAGATTTTCTCTAGTTTATCTTCTAATATTAATTATTAGTTCTCTAGTACCTACTGTATTCACTAGAACTATACAACCAATTATAACAATGTTCTCTATATTATTATTAGCTTTAGGATCAGCAGTTTGCTTATATCTATTAATTTATAAAAAAACAGATAAAAATAAGTGGTTTATATATATTTCTTCGTTAATTATATTTGAGATTTCTTTTATTCTAATACCTATTCTAAATAAATTAAAGCTACTTCCAGAGTATCTTTCTCTAGAAGTAACAGTATCAAGTAACATCTTATACTTCTTTGGATTTTTTTGTGCACTTTCTTACATATATATTTTTTTAACTTTTAAAAAATACTATTCTAAAAAAATATAGTAAACCAGCTCGACTGTTCTATTAGTCGAGCTAATTTTTATAAAAGTTCACCTTATAGAAATAATTTTACTTAATGAATAACAAATTTTCTCTTGAATAATTTTTTTAAACCTGTTATAATAGTAAAACATTATTTTAGGAGAGAAGCCATGAATAACTCAATTTTTGATAAATTAAAACATGCTGAACAGGGCGCTAAACTTAGTATTTTATCATATTTGCTACTTACAGTATTGAAACTTGGCGCTGGTATATTCTTTAAATCATCAGCTCTTGTTGCCGATGGTATTAACAACGCTACCGATGTAATTTCATCAGTTTGTGTTCTTATCGGTTTAAAAATTTCTAGAAAACCAGCAGATGAAGATCACCTTTATGGTCACTTTAGAGCCGAGCTTATATCTACATTAATAGCTTCATTTATTATGCTTTACGCTGGAATTGAAGTAGTAATGTACGCGATAAAAAAAATTATCTCAGGAACGATTGAACAACCTAGCATACTATCAGCAGTTGTAGCATTTATAGCTAGTATTATTATGCTTGGTGTATATTTCTATAATATTCGTCTTGCTAAAAAAATTGGTAGCAAGTCACTAAAAGCTGCCGCACTTGACAATCTAAGCGATGCATTTGTTTCTATCGCTACACTGATAGGGATTATTTCTACATATATAGGTATTCCAATAGCTGATTCAGTAGTCGCAATTATAGTTGGATTACTTATTATTTACACATCAATTAGCATCTTCAAAGAATCTACACACGTTCTTACCGATGGTGTAGATACTGAAGTGATAGACAAGGTTAATGATATTGTAACTGACATCAACGGTGTAACTTCTATAGTCGATACGAAAGGTAGAACTCATGGCTTATTATACTTTATCGATATTACAGTTACCGTTAATCCTTCTTTAAATGTTAAACAAAGTCACGATATTACTGTTAATATTGAAAAAGCACTCTCTAAAGAATTCTATTATTGTGAAACTTTAGTACACTTAGAACCACATGGCATCCCATGTCATACATATTAAATTAATTTTGATGAAATTATACTCACTATAACACCTGTTATTTCAAGTATAATTTCATCTTTTTTATTGTTCGTACGTTTGACAAAAACTAATACTAAAAGTATAATTATTGTACATATAAAAGTATTTTTAGTCTTAGTTATTTTTTAATTAAATAGCTTAAAATAATACTTAAATAAAAATTGGAGTTTTTAATTTATGACACACGCAAAAGCAATATTCTTCGGTGAACATGCCGTCGTTTATGGATATAAAGGAATAACTATTCCCCTTCCGCAGATGAACGTCGAAGTTACATTAGAAGACACAGAGACAATTCAACAACGTGATGAAATTTTAAGTTTTATCGCTGATACATGTGGAATTGATAAAAAAACAAAAATTAATATAACTAGCACTATTCCAGTTGGACGAGGGCTAGGATCTTCTGCTGCGCTAAGTATCGCTATTGCACGTGCCAAAAAACTCCCAAACGTACGAGAAATTGCAAATAAATGCGAAAAATTTATTCACGGCAATCCAAGTGGTATAGATGTTAATCAAGTACTTAGTGATACTCCCCTTTTATTTTCTAAAAAAGAAGGAGCTAGTGAATTAGATTTTGACTTAAATAGTTATTTACTAATTATCGATACAGGTGTTATTGGAATTACTAAAGAAACTCTAAAACATATAGCTGATAATTATGATAAATATGAAAAATATATTGCTGAATTAGGAGAAATCACTGATTTAGTAATTGAACCATTAAAAAATAAAGACATCGATCTTGTCGGACAATACATGTACAAAGCCCACGACTTATTACAAAGGCTTGGGGTAAGTCACGCTAGTAACGATGAGGTTGTGGAAATTTGTAAAAATAATAATGCAGTCGGTGCTAAACTAACTGGTGGTGGCGCTGGTGGATGTTGCATTAGTCTTAGCAAAACAAAAGAAAATGCATTAGAAATTCAAAATGCATTAAAAGAGAAAGGATATTCATCATGGATAGTTACAGTTTAGGTTATGCTAATATTGCCCTAGTAAAGTACTGGGGAAAAAAATCTAAAGATCCTGTCTTACCTTATAATCCTAATATTTCTTTAAGATTAGACAATCTTTTATCAAAAACAAAAATCGAGAAAAATGATAATAATATTGATGAATTTTATATCAATGACGAAAAACAAAGTCAAGAAGAAGTAGATAAAATGATTAAATTCATCTCAAAATTCACACCAACTAATCGTGAAGCTATAACTATTAGAAGTTATAATACTGTACCTACTGCCGCAGGGCTTTCTTCAAGTTCTAGTGGTACTATGGCTTTAGTTCTTGCTTGTAATGAATATTTTAAATTAAACAAAACTACTAAAGAATTAGTTGAAATAGCTAAAGAAGGATCTGGTTCTTCATGTCGAAGTTTCTATAAACTTGCTGCATGGCTTGAAGATGGAAGTGTTGAAGAATTAGAATGTTCTTTAGATTTTGGAATGATGGTTCTTGTAGTTAACGAGGATAGAAAGAAAATTTCTAGTCGTGTCGCTATGGAACGTTGCGTTCAAACATCAACAACTTTTGATGCTTGGGTTGAAAAAGCTAAAGGTGATTTCGTATTAATGAAAGAAGCTTTAAAAGATGCTGATTTCGAAAAAATTGGAGAAATTACAGAAAATAATGCTTTAGCTATGCATGGTACTACTTCTACATCTACTCCTAGCTTCTCATTCTTAACAGAAGAAAGTCATATGGCTATGGATATTGTAAAAGAACTACGTTCTAAAGGTTATAAATGTTACTTCACAATGGATGCTGGTCCGAATGTGAAGGTACTTTACTTAAGGGAAGACCAAGATAAATTATATGAGGAAATTTCAAAATTATGGAAGAAAAAAATCATTTTGTGCATGGAGTAGCCTACGGTAAACTCTATCTCGCTGGAGAATATGCGATTTTAGAAGATTATGCTTCTGCACTAATAACAAGTGTTCCTAAAAAAATTACAGTATTTGTAGAAAACAATAATGAGACTACTATCTTCGATACGATTAATAAAACTAAAGTTGGACTTTTAGAAGAAAATAGTAACTTTACACTTGTTCAACAATTTATTCTATTTTTAACAGAATATACAAATAGTGATAAGACTTTTTCACTTACTATTTTCAATGAACTTCACAATGACGATAAAAAATACGGTTTAGGTTCTTCTGGGGCCGTACTTGTAGCTATAGCCCGTGCTATATTATCATTTGAAAATGTATCTTATGACGATTTAACTATTTTCAAGCTAGTTGCCCTATTTAATATAAAACACAATCTAAGTGGATCTATGGGTGACGTTGCTGCGAGCATTAATGATGGTATTACATATTACGAGAAATTCAATGCTGAATTCGTTAATAATATGATCCTTCAAGACAAGTCTGTCAAAGAGATAATAAACACAGATTGGGATGGTCTTCGTATTGAAAAAGTTCATCCAAAAGCTGATTTAAGCATACTAGCACGTTGGACGGGTGAGGCTGTAGATACAAAAGAACATGTAAAACTATGGAAAAAACATAAAGACAACTACAAAGAAGAATTTAGAGTTTTTGTTGAAACTTCTAATACATTAGTTAAAACTTTAAAAGAGAATTTAGAAGAAACAGATGCTACATCTGCTTTAAATACAATACGAAAACTTAGAGAAAATCTACTTTATTTAGAAAGTTTCTCAAAAATACCTATGGAAACAAAAGCAATGAAAAACTATATTGAAAGCCATTCGGCTGGTAAGCAAAGTGGTTCAGGTAGTGGTGACATTGTATTAGGATTCGAGAAAAATAACGATAAGTATCAGCTACAACTGAACTTAGAAAAACTATAATATACTACGAAAGGATTAATTATGAGAAAAAAAGATCATATTAGATTAGCACTTGCTGATAAAACAAAAGTAACTAGCTTAGACTCATACGCAATTGATTATAACAGTATCCCCCTTTTTGGATTAGACGATGTTGATACTTCTACATCAGTTTGTGGTGACCGTTGGGAATTTCCATTCTTCATCAATGCCATTACTGCTGGCGGGGAAGATTGTAATAAGATTAATCAAGACTTTATGGAAGTTAGTGAAAAATGTGGAATTAAATTTTTCCCAGGATCATACTCTCCTGCTCTTAAGAGTAAAGAGGACGAAGAAGCTTATCCAAAAGGATATTCAGTAAACTTAGGCTTAGATAAAGATCCAAAACTTGTTTTAAAAGCAATTGAAAAATCACAAGCAAAATATATTCAACTTCATACTAATCCTCTTCAAGAAATTGTTATGCCAGAAGGAGATCATAATTTCGAAAGTTGGTACGCTAACCTAAAAGAAGTCAGCTCTAAATCTCCTATTCCTGTAATCTTAAAAGAAACAGGTTTTGGTATGAACGAAGCTACTATTAAACTAGCCATCGACCTAAATATCCCCGCTGTAGACATTAGTGGAATGGGTGGAACAAACTTCGCAAGAATCGAAAATGGACGAAGAACTGACAAATCAACTTATCTAGAAGGAATTGGTTATACTACGGCAGAAAGCCTAGAGATAGCCTACTCTTATAAAGATAAAATTGATATTATCGCAAGTGGAGGTATTCGTAATCCTCTAGATGTTGTAAAATGTCTAGCTTTAGGAGCTAAAGCAGTTGGCATTTCTAAAATATTCTTAGAAATTCTTGTAAATGAAGGAAAAGATGCCCTAATTCAAGAAATTGAAAAATGGAAAAAAGAAGTTAAATTCTTAATGATACTAATGAATGCTAAAACAATCGCTGAATTAGATAAAAAAATAAGAAAAATAGAATTATAAAATAAATAAGATTCCGTCCGTCTTGGATGGAATCTTATTTTGATTTAAGTTGTATTTTTTACTCAAAACTACTATTTTTGAGACTCTTCTAATGCTGCTAATCTTTTAATCGCTTTATTTAAATCATCTTCTAAACCATTAATTTTAGATTTATTCTTTTGATTTTCAGCAATTAAATACCAACATGAAATTAGTAACATAACATTTAAACAAATTATTGCAAACATACCATTCTCCTAATGATTATAATTAAAATTAGAATAACACAATTTCTCTTTTTTAACAAGAGATGCTCTATTCTTTAATACTACATAAAAAAACCTCATCTTACGATGAGGTCATTATTTCTAAATAAATCTAAAAGAGGGAAAATTTTTAGATTTTATTAATAAATTGCGTGTTAATTACCAATTATTAATATTTACGTTTTCTAGCCGCTTCAGATTTTTTCTTACGACGAACGCTTGGTTTTTCATAAAACTCACGTTTACGAACTTCTTGGATAGTTCCGTTTTTAGAAACAGCACGTTTGAAACGACGTAGTGCATCTTCTAGTGATTCATTTTTACGAACTACAGTTTTTGACATTGGATTTCCCTCCCTCCGATACTACAAAATCTTAATTTAATACTTAATTAAATGTTTAAGATATAAAATAAATACAAACATTCAATCAATAAGACTGCTCTTTAAGCAATCTACTTACATATTGTATTATATTCTTACGTTCTTGTCAACCTTTAATAGCAATTTATTAACATATTTTCAAAGAAAACAATCTTTTCATTTATATATTAATTAAACTATTTTTCAGATAACCAGTTTTTAAATTCTTCAATAAAATTAGCATAACCTTCTTTATTTTTGTGGCTAGGTACTTGTGCTAAAAATACTTGATTTGGTAATTTAGTTTGTTCTTTTTTAGTTATTAAAATAATAGCTTTTTGTTGAGAGGCATTTTTGAACATCTCATCAGGTAAAGTAATTACCGCATTTAAATTAATATCTTCTTCTAAGAATTTTTTGAAATTATCTTCAAGCTCAAGAACCTTCTTAGGTACTACTAATACTCCTACACCATTATCATTTAAATAATTAGCCGCTTGCTCGATAAATAGTAGCGCATTTAAGTTATATCCTTCAGCACTACAAAGTTTATAGTTTAAGCTGTTATCCTCATCTGCATAATATCCAAAAGGCACGTCACTGATGATAACATCTTGCTTCTTAATATTTAAAGGTTTAAGAGCATCTTGATTAATAATTTCAACATTAGTTTCTAACAAATTGAAAATATTTTGTTGTAATCTAGCATAGTTATTATCAACATCAACAGAAGTTAACTCGTAATCACCTTTTGATAAGGCTGAAAGGTTAATTAAGAAGTTTCCACTTCCACTAGCAAAATCAGCTACAGAAATCTTCTCGTTATTATATAAACACTCTAAAATATGAGATACATACATCGTTATTACTTCTGGTGTAATGTCATAACTAGGATTATTCAACTCTTTAAGAGCTTTTAAAAGTAAGAACTGATAAGCTTTTTTTATATCCTCTTTAGAGAAATTATCTACAATATCAAAATAATCTTCATCATTCTCCAAAGTTAAGTAATTCACTAGGGAATCAAAATATAGCCCTTCACCTTTATTCTCTTCTACCTGTTTATCTATCTTAAAAAATAATTTTTCTAAATCTGACATGGTTCCTCCTTATTCATTTTCTATAATATTCTTTAATACTGGTTCTAATTTTGAAATTATTCCTGTTACTAGTGCATTTCCCATCATAAAATATCTTCGTCGCATAGGCATAGTATTAGTCCAATTAGGTGGGAACATTTGTATCATTTCACATTCTACTTCTGTTAAAATTCGATATTTTTTATTAATCTCATCGAATATTATATGTGACGAACGGTTAACAGTTCCCTCACTTGTCAACATTGTTCTAGCAGGTTCTTTAATATTTTCAGGAAAACTCATTGCTCCTTCACTATATATATACTTATGCCCTGTTTTTGATTCACGCTCAATTCTTTTTGATCCTTTTAGATATTTCCATTTATCTAATTTATCTTCTTCTGCAAAGTATTTACTTAAATCTTCATCATTATATTTTTCTGCATTTTTTAATAACTTCTCTAGCGAATAGACTTCAGATTTTCTTGGCGTAACATCTCTGTGCATAATCTTTCCATCTATCATCATTCCAGTATCTAAGAACTTCCCATCTTTATAATTTTCTGTTACATCTAATGCATCAGAATAATTATTAATATCTGTATTAAATAAAATATCTAATTCACCTTCCGTTGGAAAAACTTTTTCAAAAATACTGTTTTCTAGGTTTTGTTCATTCTTTATACTCTTAGAATACTTTGTATTTTTTTTAGAAGCAAAAATAAATACCCTTCTTCGCTTCTGTGGCATTCCATAATCACCAGCATTTATAACTCTCCATTGTACATAATATCCTAATTCATCAAGCGTCTTTAACATAATTGCAAAGTCACGCCCTCTTTGAGATGATGGTGATTTTAATAATCTATCAACATTCTCAAGAAGTACAAACGGAGTATTTTTTTCTACTAATACGTCTCTAATATCCCAAAAGAGTACACCTTTTTTCCCAGCTATTCCTTTTTCTCCACTCAATGAACGTGCAACTGAATAGTCTTGGCAAGGAAATCCTCCAACCAATAAAGTATGATTTGGAATTTTTTTCTTATCAACTAAATTAATATCTTCATTTGAACAATCATCTTCTCCAAATCTTGTTGTGTAGCATTCAAAAGCATGTTGTGTTTTTGTTGAAGGTTCAAACTGATTCGCCCAAACAAAATTCCATCCACCTTTTTCTATAGCTTTTCCACTTTCTTTATCAAATTCGCTTATTTGATTTAATCCAACTCTAAATCCACCAACTCCAGCGAATAATTCTACAACATCTAAGTTCATGTTAATCTCCTTCAATTATATCTTGAATATTCTTTAAAACATACTTTTTATTTAACCAAAAGCATTGTTTTGTCATCTTATCTCCATTTGGTAATTCATCCATGTCACTATCTGTACCATTACCATATTTTATTCCATTTATTATATATGCCGATCTTTGAGCATGTGGTCTTAGATGGAATATTTGTGTTTCTTTTGACTTTAATAAGTTATTACTTATTCTATTATCTTTTATTTCAAATTCTATCCCATTTATAAATTGCGATTGATACTTTTCCCATTCATGCTTTCCAATACCTTCTAAATCTAATATTGGCATATTCCAAAATTTAGAACCTATTAATTCATATTCTCCTGACATATTTTCTTTAAATACAACAAATAGAAATCTTTTTTCATAAAAATAATTATATAATTCTGAACTATCAAATATCTCTTGAACAAAATCTAAAATTCTAAATTTTGGGAATGACATACTCTCTCTAGGATTACCTTTTTTATCTATCCTTATTGTCTTTATTCCTATATTAGCTTTTTCAAATTCTTCAACATTATCTGTTTTAACACCAAGCATTCTTGATATCAAACTACTGTTTGCTTGTTTAGAATTTTTATTGATTTCAAATTGAGAATATAGTTCCTCTTCTGTTTTTCCTTTATACTCATTAATCTTGTTTAATACTACATTATCAAAAGTTTCTTCTTTTAATTCTGTATTTTTCAAAATAGAATCATAGGTATTAATTTGCCCAACAACATAATTATTAATCACATATGACATGTATGATTGTTTTAATGAGTATGCTCTTCTTTTGGCAGGAATTTCGCTATAATATTGCTTTTGCTCGCTTTTCTTAGCTGTTGCTCCTTTAGTACATGCACCCAAATATTTTGTATCACCTTCAGATAGTTCATGTGCTCTACCTTGTTGAATTTTTGTAATAATTGTAGAATAATCCTCTTTAATAATTATTAAATCTTCTCTACAGTTCTCAGATAAAATAGAAAACAGTTTTACATACTCTATACTATACTCTGTTCTTAAGATATCCTTTTCTCTTAAATACAAAATTAACAACATTAATCTCATTTTTTCTAATACATGAGATTTTTCAAACACTGGTTCAACAGGTCTGTCATTAGGTATCATAGTGATAACTAGTCTTTCTCCTGCTCTTAAACTACCATCTCTTTTTTTCTCTATTGGTGTTACCTTTAATTCTGTACCAGCTTCTAAAAAATCAGGATTAGAATCACTATTTGGTTTGTAATAAAAATAATATTCTTCTAACAGATTTCCTAGACTACCCTTCCCTCTAGGATTGTTAAAATATGTTATTTTTTCTTGAAGTTCATTCTTTTCTGAGTAACCAATACCACTTTCTCTTATCTCACTATTTGAATAATAGTCTTTTAGTACTTCAAAAAATTTTTTTCCTTCTAATTTTTTAGCATATTTCTCTATAGCCAATGGATTATGTTTATCATAAGGTAAATTCACAATAATACAGCTCCTAATCAAATAATAATTATTATACCATAATTTTTATAGCAATATGTCAATAATCATTTAATTTATCTATTTTTCTTTATCAAAAAAATCATTTAATAAATTTATATCATTATTCTCATAATATTTTTGATATAATTTATCCAAAACTAATTCATCTTTTATATTTTTTTCTATGTAAATCATAGCCTTAATATATTCTTTATAATTCGATTCCGATATTCTCTCGATAACTTTTACTATTTCTAAATATCCCATAATAATTCTTCCTCTAATTTTTCTATATTAGATCCTATCATCTATTTGTCCTAGTGTCAACAAAAAAAAACAATCCAGATAGGATTGCTATTTTTATCTTTTTTTTAATTCATTTATTCTTTTTCTTCATACATACTTCTATCCACATCAACTAGTATCCAACCTCTTGTGTCGGCTATTTGTCGTCCGTCTTCGATTAGCGTTGTATTGAAGTTAGGTGCGAAAGTTTGAACATTTCGTGCGCTCACTCTCAGAACATATCCTACCCAGTATCCATAAGTTGAGTTTGGCGTAATGAAATATTTATCTGTTGCGTACAATTGTAAGAAATTATCTTGAATATCTTGATCTTCAACTACTATTTCATTCGAGAAACGAAATAATGTTTTTAGTTTTGTGACTAATTCTTCTTTGCACCAAGTTGTGTCATCTGAAGTTATTCTTATTGTTAAATCAGAAATATTACCTTCTTTTTCTTTGATTATTTCTAAACAATCGACAACATACTTAACTGCATCATAGCCATATTTCTCTGCTCTATCTCCATGTAAAAGGTCTGTTCTTCTTATCGCGATAGTTATATTTTTATTATCAAACTGGTTAGATAGTTCTTCTGTTCTTTCTAAAAGATATTCTCTGCAGAATGAGTCCAATACCTCTGCATCATAGTCTTGTCCTGATATTTGGTAATAGCCAAATGGTTCAAGTTCACAACCTTGTGCTTTTCCAAATAGTCGTTCTGTTTTCGGAAAGAAACTTTGTGCGAATTTAAAATAACCTGTTCTTAATACATAGCTCTCTTCTATACCAACTAATCTATCTTTATGTGCTTGCATTAATAGAAATAGTAGATTACCAAGTTGGAATCCTCTATCGTTATAATAAACTTTCATTCTAAATTTCCTTTCCTATATTTTTTATTTCATGAAATATTTACCCAAAAATGCATTCTCGTTTGGATTTTCATAGAGATCTTTAATCTGTTTTCCTGTAAATACTTCAGTCTCAGATATACTAGTTTTTAACCCTTGTGATACTTCTATATTTTCTACAACGGTTCTAGCTAATGTAGAAATCGGAGTAGTCTGAAAAATTTTATCATCTGGATAAATGTCTACTATATTTGGTAATTTTTCTAATATATCCTTTGGTAAATCAATGTATCCTTCCCAAAGATTAGTATTTTCTATCTTTCTATAATAATTCGTTAATTCCGGTAACTTTTGAATAAGTTCATCAGACAAGAAACTCCATCGTTTAGTAATAATATCACTAATAAAACCTTTGTTCAAACTAGGTCCATATAGCGTATCTACCATATAAACCGTATAATTTTTATGATGTGAAAGAACACTATCCATTACCCTTTTCTGAACTTTTCCATATGGTTTATCTTCTTCATTAATAGCTGATTGCGATGAAATAAGTATAAATCTTTCTGTTTTTACTTCTTTGATTACTTTACATAGTTTTTCTATGTCTTTGTCTCTATTATCAAGCCCTAAATTCGTTTTTAGCTTCCCAGAAGAGGGTGCTGCGCAAATAACAATATCATATTCACTATTCAATAAACCCTCGATATTTTTTCTATTAAAAGTATCAACATGTACCTTATCTTTTTGAGATAACTGATTATATATTTCCTGACCTATTGAGCCAGTTGATCCTATTAAAGCAATATTTTTCATTACTTCACATCACTTTCTAAAATCTCTATTACTTCGTCATAAGATAAGCTGTTCATATCTTTTTCTGAAATTATCGGTGTTGTAGTCATATCCCAAGGTAAGTTAAGTTTTGAATCTAGTGGTGTAATCCCTAAGTATTTTTCATTTGGATTATAATAACCAGTTACGATATAATTTAATATTCCATTCTCTGCTAACGATTGCGCACCGTTCGCAACACCTTCAGGAACGAATACTGCCATACCAGGTTTCACATCAAGTGATACCACCTTTTTATACGTGGTAGATTCACGTCGTAAATCTACAAAACACATTCTAAACATCCCCCATGCAACAGTCATTAACTTCGCCCATCCTTGACAGTGCATTCCCCTTAGAGTCCCTTTATTCGACACTGAAACATTATTTTGCAGATCATTATCGAAGAAATCTTCTGGTACCCCAAATTTTATTAAATCATTTTTCTTCCAATTTTCTAGAAAATATCCTCTATCATCGTGGTGAAGTGGACTTGTCAAAACTAACAATCCATCGATTTCATTATATTCTTTACTAAACTCCATTCCTTCTACCTCTTCTTTATATAAGTCTACTTTATATTATCATACTTTTTTTGTACAAACAAGTTGAAGAAAACTAAGCAAAAAGAAAGATCTATACAATCAAACTTAATCAGTATCTCCAAGGATTTCCTAGGAAATAATAACTACCTTTAATTATATAAATCTTTTTCAAACTCTCTAAAAGTGAGCTAAAACATCAAAACTTCTGTTTCAACATCCTTACTCAAATACCTTTATAAATCTTTTTTGAACTTTATCACAGGTATAACCGATATGTTCATAGAAATTATGCGCATCTTCACGTTTCAAGGCAGAATTTAACCTAATAAAGCTAATATTATTATCTACGGCATAGCTTTCTAACTTACTCATAAGTTTCTTACCTATTCCCCTACCTTGAAAATCAGGATTAACAGCAAGTCCTAGAATATTTAAACCAAGATCACTATAAAAACTTTCATACATTTGAGCATGAACAAATCCTATAATTTTCCTTGTGTTTTCATCTTCATAACCGATAATAATATGCTGTTTCTTGTCATTAGTTAGTTTCTCTATTTGCCTTTTCACGTTTTCAACATCTACATCGTAACCTAATGCTGCTTTACAGATTTCTGCAACTTCTTGTGCATCTTCTATATTTATTTCTCTGAACATATACTCACCTTCTGATTTTATCAAATATTATTTAATGTGCAACTTACTGCAACTTAAATCATTCTATTTTATCATCTAAGAACACTGATATATCAAGCTTTTTACTTTTTCACAGTCGAATTTTTACTTTAACGTGCAACTTACTGCAACTTAAATCATTCTACTTTATCATCTAAAAACGCCGATATATCAAACTTTTTACTTTTTCACAGCTGGATTTTTACTTTAGCGTGCAACTTACTGCAACTTAAATTATTCTATTTTATCATCTAAGAACACTGATATATCGAGCTTTTTACTTTTTCACAGCTGAATTTTTACTTTAACGTGCAACTTACTGCAACTTAAATTCTATCTTTACTTCGCAACTTCTATTAATCCTTGTTTAACTAAGTCGAACTCTCTAGTACGAAGAGTTCTCATATCAAAGATAAGCTCATTATCTTTGATACGTGTAATGATTGGAATTTCTACTTCTAATAAGCGGCGTTCAATATCTGTCGCACTTAATCTTGGATGTTCCAACTTAACTACAACACTATCTAAATAACTTGCTGGATAGCTTCCGCCACCTACTTCTGCTTTATCTTCAGCTACGGTAATCTTGAAGTCTATGTCACTAAGTCTTGTTTTAAATACGTCTGCTTTAGCAAATAAACGTTCTTTTGATAATGAAATCATGTGTAATGTAGGAATGTGTTCCAACGCTTCTTTTTCATCTAGATATAATTTCAATGTAGCTTCTAGAGCAGCTAGAGTCATCTTATCTACACGTAATGCACGAGTAAGTTGGTTCTTCTTCATTTGTTCGATATATTCTTTTTTACCAACGATAATACCTGCCTGTGGTCCTCCAAGAAGTTTATCACCACTAAATGTTACAATATCGATACCACTATCAAGCACTTCTTTTACAGTTGGTTCATAAGGTAAGCCAAATCTAGAGAAATCTACGAACTGACCGCTTCCTAAGTCATTTATCGATACTAGTTCATTCTCACGAGCAAGATAAGATATTTCTTCATTAGATACTTCTTTAGTAAATCCTACAATCTTATAGTTACTAGTATGAACTTTTAGTAATGCTCCTGTGTTGTCAGTAATTGCGTTCTCGTAGTCTTTTAAGTGTGTTTTATTAGTAGTCCCTACTTCGACAGGAGTACCACCACTTAATTTAATAATCTCAGGAATTCTAAATGCTCCACCGATTTCTACTAGTTCTCCACGAGAAACTACTATTTCTTTATCTTTAACTAGAGTATTTAATGTTAATAATACTGCTGCTGCGTTGTTATTAACAACAAGTACATCTTCTGCACCTGTTAATTTTTTGATAATATCAATAAGATGAACATAACGACTACCGCGTTTTTTATTATCAATATCAAACTCAAGGTTAGAATAGTTAAATGCTACACTTTCAATGTTTTCTTTAATCTTCTGGCTTAATAAACTACGCCCTAAGTTTGTGTGTAAAATTGTTCCAGTTGCATTAATAACTCGTCGTAAAGAATTCTTGTCTTCACTTTTCACTATTTGTGTAACTACTTCTACAATATTCTCTAAACTTGGAACTTCATGTAATTCTTCGTTTAATATTTCTTGTTTGATTTCATCAATATAGTTCTTTATCGCTGATTTCACACCAACTTCACTATACTCTTGAATTAATGATTTCACTTCATCTAATAATAAAATCTTATTTATTGCAGGAATTTTTGATAATAATTGTTTTGACATAATATTTCTCCTAAATCTCTTTTGCTAATGTTTTTATAGCGTTAATAGCGTAGTCTACTTCCTCATCTGTATTCATACTTGAAAATGAGAACCTTACTATCCCTTGTTCTTTTGTTCCCAATACTTCATGCATTAAAGGTGCACAATGTGCTCCAGGCCTAACTGCAATATCGTATTCCTCAGCAAGAACATCTGCAACATCTGAAGCTGATATTCCTTTGAAGTTCATTGCTACTACCGCAGTACGATCTTTTGTAAAATCTCCATAAAACTCTAAACACTCTAAGTCTTTTAATTCATTATAGAATCTATCAGCAAAGTCGATTTGTTTTTTATAAAGATTTTCAATTCCATGCTTATTTATATATTTTATTCCCTCATGTAAACCTAGGATTCCAGAAGTATTCAAAGTACCCGCTTCTAAACGCAGTGGATATTCCCCAGGGTGTTTCTCATCGAATGTTCTAACACCACTCCCACCGACTTTAAATCTCTTAATCTCCGGTTCTTTAAGTCTCACGCATAGACCACCGATTCCTTGTGGTCCATATAAACTTTTGTGACCAGTAAAACATAATACGTCTATTCCCAATTCATCCATATTAATAGGTACTACTCCCGCTGTTTGCGAAGCATCTACAACTGAAATAATATTATGTCTTTTACAAATATCCGCAACTTTTTCTAAATCCACTATACTTCCTGTTACGTTAGAACTATGTGTAATAGCAATCATTTTAGTATTAGGTTTAATAGCTTTTTCTAGATCATCATAATCGATTAATCCTGTTTTACCAGCTTTTACAATAGTATATTCACACCCTATTGTTTCGTGTGCTAAATATATCGGCCTTAAAACTGAATTATGCTCCATAGAAGTTGTAATAACGTGATCTTCTTTTTCTAACAGTCCTAAAATCGCAATATTTAAACTTTCTGTAGAATTACTAGTAAAGACAACCCTATCTTCTTCCTTCATACCGAAAAATTTTGCAATATCACTTCTCGCCTCAAAAACTTCACGGAATGCATTATTCGCTTCATAATAACTACCTCTTGAAGCGTTAGCATACTTTGCCGATGACAATACTTCATAGACTTTATCAGCTACTTCTTTTGGTTTTTTTAGTGATGTCGCACCATAATCAAAATAATAACTCATATTACTTACCCTGTCTAAGTTATAAACAACCTAGCTCCCTTCAATATTTATTTCTTAACTAAAACTCTATAATTTTCTAAACGTCTAGTTATACCAATTTTATCCATATACTCTAAAATAGCCATAGAGTACTTTCTACTAGAACCTGTCATGTCTCTAAATTCTGCAAGTCCTATTTGATCATTAGTTTTAAAGTGATCTTCTACTTTTTGAACAGCGTCTTTAAATACTTTTTCATGTAAAACTAAATCAGCATCTAATCTTACTATCGTATTATCTATAAGAGATTCTAACAACTCAACCTTTGGTTTTTCTCCATTTGTTAGTTCTTTAACACTTGGAGGTGTGAAGCCACCATCTAATAATGCTTTTTCTATTCTTTCTTTTTCTGCCAATTGTTTCTTATCATAATTAACTACGAAATCTTTTTCTGCAACTAAATTACCTTCTAAGCGAATTTCGTTATTTAGTATGAATAAGTCTAATAACTCTAGCATTTCTTTTTGAGAAATTTTAAACTTAGAAAGTACTTCAATCTTAGGAATACCTACTTTTAATTTATATCTATTGTGGTAGTCACTTAATAATTTCTTCAGTTTTTCTAACACTTCATCATATTTTTTCTTATGAATATAACCTAATTTTGTTTCATAGATTGTAGTGTTTTCTATTAATTGTGTTAATGATTCCTCAAACTCTTCTTTAGGAAGTTGAAGTTCTTTTAAAATATTCTCTTTAGAATTTAAGTAATCAGTATGTGATAATAAATAGTTAGCAATTAAATCAGTTGTATTACCTTCAAGCTGAACTTTCAGTTTTTCTAAGATTTCTTCGTTAAATCTACTATGTTTTTTAGGATTAGCATCTAATATTACCCCTCCACCTATTGTAATCATAGGTGAGTATGTACGGATAATAAATTTGTCATAGTTTTTAACAGCAATTTCTTCTTCAAGTCGAAGCTGTGCAAAACTACTTTCTCCTGCTTTTAATAAGTCTGTTCCAAGCGGTACAACACGCGCCATTACTTCCTCAGTACCGATATAAACACGTACTCTATCCCATAATTCAAGATTTGCTCTCTCATCATTTATTAGTTTGATTTCAGTATCAAGCATGTATGTTTTTGTTAATGAACCTGCAGTGGCTAATGTATCTCCACGTTTTACATCATCAAACTTAATATTCGCTAAGTTTATAGCTGTTCTTTGCCCTGCATAGGCAGTCTCTACATCTTTTGAGTGAACTTGAATATTCCTAACTTTTGCTTTTACTTCTTTTGGATAAATTACTAATTCATCCCCTACATTTATAACACCTTCTGTAAGAGTCCCTGTTACAACTGTTCCAAATCCTTTTACTTGGAATGAACGGTCGATGTTAATTCTAGCATTTTTCTCAACATTTTTAGCTGCGATATCTTCTGTTTTCTTATCGATTGTAGCTAATAATGTATCAAGTCCTTTTTTACTAATTGAATCGACTTCAATTATTGGAGAATTTTCAAGAACTGTACCTGAGATAAATTCTTGGATATCTTCTTTTACTAATTCTCTATATTCTTCTTCAACTAAATCTATTTTTGTCATTACGATAATATAATTTTCTATCCCTAATAACGTTAAAATATCAATATGTTCTTTAGTTTGTGGCATAATTCCTTCTCTAGAATCAACTAGTAGTAAAACTAAGTTTATACCACTAACCCCAGCAAGCATATTTTTAATAAACCTCTCATGGCCAGGAACATCAACAACTCCACATCTTTTCCCACTCGGTAGATCAAAATATGCGAACCCAAGGTTAATAGACATCCCCCTGTCTTTTTCTTCTTGAGTAGTATCTGTCTCGATTCCGCTCAGAGCCTTGATCAACGTAGTCTTACCATGATCGATGTGCCCTGCCGTACCAATAATTACATTGTTATTCATATATTTCACCTTTACACTATATTAAGAATAGAGATTATTTAAGAAAATTAAATCAAACATTTTAAACTTTCTCTATGTTAATCTCTATTCAAAATTTTATTTAATTTTATAATTTTCTAATTCTTTTATTGCTCTCTTAATTCCAATTTTTTTAGAATAGTATAGTCCACGATATTCAATATTTTCCTCTTGTAACATTCTTACAATGTTATCAAAATTATCCCATGCTGTTTTTAGCATAAAACCACATCCTACACTTATTGACGGATGCGTAGGGATTAATGATGCTGCAAGTTTTCTTTCTAAACAAATGTTATCAGCCTTTATTGAATCATGCGTACTATTAAAAACAATTAAACCTTCTTCCACGCTATTTCCTCCTATGGTTGAATTACTTTGTTCGCTTTTCTCATATCTTCTACGATGAAGTACATGTTTGTTGGATTACCAACTGCTAAATCAATCTTATGATAGTCAATACATGCCCCACAACAAACTATTTCTACACCAGCGTCTTCTAGTGTTTTTAATTCTTCAATTACATGACTACGAGTTTTATCTACTAAAACTCCTCCACCATTGTAGAAAATTATTTTTTTAGGAAGTACTTCTTGTTCTCCTAATGCATAAAGATATGCTTTAATTAATCTTTTTCCTAATTCTTCACTACCATGTCCCATTTGATCTTTGTTAATTACAACAATGTAGCTATCATCTTTAACAACTGTTGCAGTTTCTAATTGCGGTGCTTCTTCTCTAGTAATTTCTACTTTAAATCCACCTTCAATATCAGAAACTTTAAATTCATAACTATTTTTATCAGCAAATTTTCTAAGACTTTCAACGCTGTCTTCAGTTTTTACTAATAACGTAACTTTTGTTTCTTCTTCTAATACACGTATAGCTTGAGTTACAGGTACAACACATGTATCACATAATGTATCAACAACTACACCTTCAGTAACCTCTCCTTTAGAGATTGTAACGATATATTTATCTTTTGCTTCCTCTTTTACCGCAAAGTTATATCCTAGTTGAGTTGCCATTTTTTCTAAATTTTGTGTAGCAATAACATTATCTACAATTGTTTCGACTACATCATTATCCACTAATAATTTTTTTGTTTGAATAACTGGCATTGGACAAGCTAAACCTTGTGCGTCTAGAATTTCTTTTTTCATACTTATATTCTCCTTTTATAACAGTTCTATTTAACGATAACTGCTTTTTCTTGTTTTTCTATAACTTTTCCTACGATAGCACTCTTAATTTCAAGAGTATTAAGTTTTTCTAATAATTCATGTGCTTCATTCTCTGGTAAGCTTATTAATAACCCACCTGAAGTTTGTGGATCATACATAATTTCTTCTAATGCAAAGTCTTTAACCTGATATTCTACATTTGGCTCAACAAACGTTCTGTTTAATTGCCCTCCTGCAGTAATAACAAATTCATTGGCACATTTATATGCTTCTTCAATATACGGAATATCTTTTATATATACTTCTGCAGAATGTTTACCATCTAACATCTCTACAAGATGTCCTAGGAAACCAAATCCTGTGATATCTGTACAACTATTTACGTTAAAATCTTTCATCATTTGAGCAGAGTATTTATTAAGTGTTGTCATTTGTTTAACGCTTTGAGCAAATGCTTCTTCAGAACACTCTTTAACCATGTGAGCTGTATTAATAATACTTACACCTAAAGGTTTTGTTACTATTAATAAATCCCCTACTTTACAATTGTTATTTTGTAATATTTTATCAGGATGAACAACTCCTGTTACTGATAAACCATATTTTGGTGTAGCATCATGAATAGAGTGTCCTCCTGCAAGAACTCCTCCTGCTTCATGAACTTTTTCAGCCCCACCTTTTAATATTTGATGTAATATTTCTAAGTCCATATTTTCCGGAAAGGCAACGATGTTTAAAGCTGAAATAACTTCTCCACCCATTGCATACACATCACTAAGGGCATTAGTTGCTGCAATTTGACCATATAAATATGGATCATTAATCATTGTCGTAAAGAAATCTAAAGTTTGAATAATCGCCTTATCTTCAGATATTTTATAAACAGCTGCATCATCCGAAGATTCATATCCTACTATTAAATTTTTATCTTCTTTTTTAGGAAGGTCTCTTAATATATCTGATAAGGCCCCCGGCCCTATTTTCGAGTTTCACCCTCCGCAAACTATCATGTTCATTTTTTTCTCTGACATATTTACCTCCTGTGTTATAATACTACTTACCTATAATTATACTACTTCAGAACATTTTTTAAAAGTATTATTTAGTTTTTTAATGTAAAAATAGACAACTAACTTAGAATCAATTTCATCTGTTAGTTGTCTATAATTTTTATATTTTATTTTACAAAACTTACATGTACGTGATCATAGTGATTAGCAGTTACACCACCACGATCCGGCATTAAATTCCATGTGTTCGCTGGACCATACATATTATATTGTGGCATATAGAATCTTTGTTTCCAAATAATATAATATACACCTAATTCATTCATATTTTTAGTCAGGTACTCTGCAAGTTGATCTCCTTGTGCAGAACCTACTGGAACCATAAAGTCGACCGATATACCTGTTCCATGTCCATGCCCAGTTCCATCATCATCACCCGCACGATACATTGAGAAACTAGTTATTTCAAATTTCTTAAATTATTTACTTAACAAAATTCTCATCATAATGCTATTAATAAAAATAATAAACTTGTAATATAAAAAACAGCTAACTAAGATTACTTAATTAGCTGTTAATAAATATTCAAATTAATTATTAAATATAAGATTTACCGTCTAAGAATTTTCCAGGAGTTGGAGTTGAACCATTATACCACCCTGTATTATCTTGATGTTGAACTAATGTTACAAGTCCATTTGAAATGTTAACACCTACACCTACTAATGATGAAGTATTTGAAAGAAGTGTATTTCTGTGTCCGTATTTATGAGCTGGTGTTACATTATGTTCTTCCGAAAATAGTTCATGTAATAATTGATAAGCGACTTGATCAGCTGTTCCACTATGCCCTACTTGAACAACATTGTAAAGGATACTATTAGCTCCTGGAAAACCTGCATTAGTAGCTGCTGCTTTTTCTAAAGATCCACCAGAACCGTGAACTCCTGCATGCACTCCACCATTATTCGCAACGTAGTTAGCACGAGCTGCTGTAGCATTATTTAACGCTGCATTTTGAGCTAACTGAGGTAATCCATTTTTAGCACGTAATTGATTTAATTGTTTGATAAACGATTGTTTAACTTGCTCTTCAAATGTTGCAGCAACTGGCGTTGTAGCTGCTGGTTGAGGAGTTTGTTTAGTTGCTTCAGCTTTTGTTTCTGATTTTGCTTCTGTTTTTGGTGTATTTGTCATCACCGTATTTACCGGAGTTACTGGTGCACTAGCCACAGGTGTACCCACTAAATTCATTGGGTTAACCGATGGTTTTGTACCTTCAGGTGTGTTCGGTTTAGCTGGTGCTGTTACATTAGTTTTTGGTTGATCTGCAGGTTTAGTAGTTTCAGCTGGTTTTGTTTGCTCAGCTGGCTTTTTAGTTTCTGCAGCTGGTGCTGAAGGTTTTGGTTGTTCTACTTTAGCATTTGGATCTTTTTTTAGATCAGTAATACTTGGAACATTTGTTGGTTCCTCATTTTTTTCTACTTTTGTTTTATTTTTAAGATCTTCTTCATTTTTTTTCTTTTGGTCGTTGTTAGCTTTTTGTTGAGCTTTTACTTCGTCTGTAGATACTTCATAACTTACAGAAATTTTGAAAGTGTGCCCTGCTAACTCAGTTACAGTATTGAATGATTCTTTTTTCACTCCTGTATGAGGTAATTTTCTAGTTGGAACTTGTGCTTTCATATCTAATTCTACAACAACTTCTTCTCCAGCTTTAATAATATCTCTTTTAATTAAAAATTGAGCTTTAGTTTCAGTTGTAATACGTGCTACAACATTCGCTACTTCTTTATCAGCTACTAATTTAGCATAGAAATGCCCTTCTTTTTCATATACACTTGCTTTTACATTTTTCACATTTACATCTACAGCGGCAGGTTTTACATCAATAGCTTTAGTAGGCACTGCTGTTATTCCTGAAAATAACACTAGTCCTGCTAGAACCTTACCAGTTAATTTTAATCCCTGTTTTCTCATAGGTATTTTCTCCTTATTAATAATTCTTTAATAATTACTTCTCCTATATTATAATTCATTTTCTAAATCATAATCAATAGATTTTCAATTTTGTAATACAAAATACATTTTGTAACAATTTAGAAATATTTGGAAACGTTTATGTAATTTTAGTTTACTTAGTTTTGTTATTTACTTAAAATAAGGATTTAAACTTTAAACTATTATTAATCCATTAAAAGACTATTAAATCAGCATTCAGGTCAAAATAATCATTTAAAACTTAAAACTAAATTTTAAGTATATTTAAGGTTCAGAGATTATAATTAATCCATAACTAGTAAATAGTTATAAACTTCATAAACTTTCCTTTTCTATAAGAGACCGAGACAAATGTGCTCGGTTCTTTTTTTGTTTAAAAAGAGCAGATATTAGCATTTTAGCTATATCTGCCCTTTTTTATTTCTCATAAACATCTTCTTTCAACATAGAACTTTGTTTTACCATTAAATTCTCTTTTTCTATTATTACTATATTTAATTTTCCTCCGTAAACACAACCTCCATCTATATTTACTCTATTACTTTTTTCTTCATAATATGGTTCTTGTTTTACAGGGCTATGTCCATGAAATACCTTTTTATTATATTTTTCATTACTACTTAAAAATGGTTCTCTTATCCAAATCATATCTCTATGTGTTTGATTCCAAAAATTCTTCGTGAAATCTACCCCCGCATGAATAAAATAGTAATCTGAACTTTCATACCTTGTTGGAAGGTTCTTTATCCATTTTCTCAAATGCTTGTATTCATCAGCAAATTTCTTGAAATAAATACCTCTAGTTTCTACTGTAGCTTCTGGATAAAACGATTGCAATGTTGTTAAGCCACTATTTCTAAAATAATGATCTTGTCTTACCGAAAGATTATTACCATATCTCGCCTCTTTTATTGCAAGATTAAACATATCTTCATGATTTCCTAATAGCACTACATGCTGTGGATTTTCCTGTTGAAGGTTATAGAAAAACTCCCAAACCAACTTCGTGTTTTTCCCTCTATCACACATATCACCTAAACAAATAACTTTATCATTTTTACTATTAAAATTTATTTCATCTAATAGTTTCTTCATCGTAAAAAAGCTACCATGAATATCTGAAATTACTATTGTTCTCATAAAAACACCTACTTTATTTATCTCTTGTTTCTATAATAATGCAAAATTACAACATTGTAAATAGTAATCTTCCAACTATACTAATCTCTTTTTCTACTATTTTAATTTTATTTATTTTTCTTTCGGTTATCATTTTTAATCAAGCTTTTCACGTGATATAATGTTAGTAAATTATCCAGAAAGGAGTAGCATATGGAAAATAATTTACTTTGTTTTAAAAGTACATCTAAGCTTACTGCTCTCTCTTTACCGAAGATTTATAAAGAGGGATTTTTCACAGAAGATGGTGTTTGGACAAAATTAACAATATTAAAAGGTAAAATGAAATTTGCTTATCTTAATTTGGAAAATGAGACTATTCGACAATATTCTCTTAATCCAAAAAGTAATCTTGAGCTTATTAAACCTCTCAGTGTTTTTAAAATTACACCTAACTCTACAGATTTACAATTCAAATTAGAATTTTATTGTTCGCGTGAAGACTATTTCTATAATAAATATGATTTTAATCTTCCTCATCCTGAGGTTGTTAAAGCAACGAAAATCATAGAGCCATGTAAAACATTAGATCTCGGTGCTGGTAAAGGACGAAATTCTCTATATCTTTCATCATTAAACTTTAATGTTACGGCAATAGATTATAATGCTGAGTTTTTACACGAACTAACAGATATTTCTATTAAAGAACAACTGGATATTAATGTAATTGACCATGACATTGCAAAAGCTAATATTAAGGGAAGTTATGACTTTATTTTCTCTACTGATGTTTTCATGTATTTGAATCCAACAAGAATTCAAAGTATTATTTCTAATATAAAACAACAAACACACCTTAACGGTTATAACCTAATTGTCAGTGCATTAAATGCAACAAAACACGGTCGTCCTCTAATACCACTTCCTTTCACTTTTATTGAAGGAGAACTTAAGGAATATTATGAAGATTGGAAAATCATCAGTTATACTGAAAACATTACAGCTTCTCCTTATCCATATGCTATGATACTTGCCCAAAAAGTTTCAGAATAAACTTAACCCCACAAGACCTTTTGTTTTCTTGTGGGGCTTTCTTCTATTCAATATTTTCTCTAATATCTTTTTGGTACCAAACTACATCATACCAACGATTAAATTTATAACCTACTTTTTCAAAGTGAGCTACTTTTCTAAATCCTCTTTTTTCATGGAAAGAAATACTTCCTTCGTCTGGATAGGCAATACATGATGTCAATCTACATATTCCTCTGTCATAAAGTTGTTTTTCAAGTTCAGAATACAAATTCTCTCCAACACCTTTACCACGAGCTTTTTCATCTAGATAGATTGTAATCTCAGCTGTCCATTTGTATGCATCTTTTGGATAAAACTCACTAGCATAGGCATATCCTAGCATATCATTTCCTTCTGTTGCTACTAAAAAAGGATAACTTTGAATAGCCTTCGAAATCTTTTCCTCAAATTCATGTACACTTGGTACAGTATAATCAAAAGTAATTGCCGTATGTTCGACATATGGTCTATAAATATTTACTAATTTTTCGGCATCTTCTAATTCAACCGTTCTAATGTTTATCATGATTTTCTCCTTAAATACTTTCTGTTTAAAAGTTTATAAAGCTACAAACCTATTAAAGATCTTCTTTTTTTATTTTATCTAGTAAAGCAGCGCAACCCTTTGTTACATCGTTAAATGTTGTCTTGAAATCTCCTGTATACCATGGGTCATCAATAATTCTATCCTCTCCAGCATACTCTAATAATTTCTTAACCTCACCTGTTTTTCTACCTGCGATGAATTTTTTAATATTTTCTATATTGCTGTCATCCATTCCCACGATATAATCTGAATCTAGGTCATTATCGTTTAGAATACGAGAATACATCCCTTCTACACCGATACCAACTTTTGCAAGTTCCTTTCTAGTACCACTGTGTACTGGATTTCCGTGTTCCCAACTACTAGTTGCAGCTGAATCAATTAAGATTTTTTCACTTAAGCCTTCTTTTTCAACCATATCTCTAAATATTGCTTCTGCCATTGGCGAACGACAGATATTACCTAAACAAACGAATAACACTTTTACCATTTTTTCATTACCTCATTAATATTTATTATCTATCTTATTATAACACAAAGTGATTAATTCAACATAATAAAGATAAAAGTACTAATCACACCTCTTGTTTTATTTTTATATTTTACATGTTATAATGAAATTAAACTTAACCGTTAATAAGGAGATTATTATGACAAAAGACTTAGTATGCTATAAACGATTACCAATTTGGACAACTGAAACACTTCCTAAACCTTTTAGGCAAAAACACAATACTAGAAAAGACGTCTGGGCAAAATTAACAATTCTAAAAGGACAGCTTCAATTTACAGAATTAACTGAAGATAATGAAGTTATAGCTGAGCACATTTTCACTCCTGAGAGTAATATTCCTTTTGTAGAGCCGCAAGCATGGCATCGTGTCGCACCTCTATCAGATGATTTAGAATGTTTCTTAGAGTTCTACTGCGAACCGAAAAACTACTTTTCTAACAAATACGATATAAACCCTGCTCATTCTGAAGTAGTAGAAGCCCTAAAGACTATTAAGCCTTGTAAAACATTAGACTTAGGCTCTGGTCAAGGTCGTAATTCTTTATTTCTTTCTAAACTTGGTTTTGAAGTGACTGCCGTAGATAATAATATTCCTGCTCTAGAATTTTTAATGGAAACATCTAAAATTGAAAATTTAGATATTAAAATAGGGAGCTATGATATCAACACAGCAGCTCTTAGAAATACCTACGACTTTATTCTTTCAACAGTAGTTTTAATGTTTATCGAAGAACAATCTATACCTAATGTTATTAAAAATATGCAAGAGCAGACTAATATCGGTGGCTATAATTTGATAGTAGCAGCAATGTCTACTGATGATGCACCTTGTCCGCTTCCTTTCCCTTTTACTTTTAAAGAAAATGAACTAAAAGAATATTATAAAGACTGGGAGTTTATTAAATATAATGAGGATTTTGGACAGCTTCATAAGACTGATGCGAATGGTAATAGGTTTAAATTACGTTTTGCTACTATGCTAGCTAAAAAAATTAAATAAATTTTTTCTGTAAGCTACTTTTTTGACACCGTTATTAACTCATGTTATAATTTTAACTAATCATTAAAACATTTGGGGTGCTTTTTTGCTGAGAATATACCCATAGAACCTGATGTTGTTAGGACAGCCGTAGGAAAATGTTTAATCTTTATCAAGTCTATTTTAAAGTATATATATAATTTAAAAATACCTCTTGTTGTTTTAATGAATAAAAAATAACAGGAGGTTTTTCTTATGAAAAAATGGTCTACAAAGGACATAATTATTTTAGCTTTAATAGGTTTCTTATTCGGGGGGATTTTCCTTGCCGCTGGTTGGATTTACGCTGTTTTAGAAACAGCACTTACTCCATTAGGGTATGCACCTTTTGCAAATTCAATTTTATTTGGATTGTGGGTTATGGCCGCACCAGTTGCTGCAGTATTAATCAAAAAACCTGGTAGTGCTACACTTGGAGAAGTTCTAGGTGCTCTGGCAGAAATGCTATATGGTTCATTTTTCGGAGCTGCGGTTCTTGTTTCAGGTTTAGTACAAGGATTAGGATCTGAGTTTGGATTTTTTATTACTAAATACAAACGTTATGATTCAAAATCACTATTTCTTTCTGCAATAGGTATTACTGTCTTCAGCTTTGTATATGAATATTTCAAACTTGGTTATGAAGCATATTCTACAGGTATGATTATAGCATTGTTTGCTGTTCGTTTTATCTCTGTAGTAGTTTTCGGAGTTGTCTGTGTTAAACTAATCTTGAACATCGTAAATAAAGTACAAAACAGTGGTAATAAATAATGAATATCATAGAAATCGATAATTTTTCTTTGAAAATTAAAGATAAAGTCTTATTTGATAATGTTAGTTTAAAAATAAAAGAACATAGTTGGTTAGTTTTAACCGGAAATATTGGTAGCGGTAAGTCTACCCTGCTTCGTACTATTTGTAAATTAAATAAAGAACATTACGAGGGAGTAATTACTTACAAAGAGAAAAATATTGTTGATATTCCTATGCAAGAACATGTTAAAAATATAGGGTATGTCATGCAACATGCGATTAATCAATTTGTCATGCCTACTTTGGAAGAAGAAATAATTTTTGCATTAGAGAACTTATGTCTAGAGCCGCAAATTATTGATGAAAAATTAGACTACGCTTTGTCTATTACAAACACTCAAGAAATTTCTACTAAACATATCCATACATTATCTGGGGGAGAGCGTCAACGAGCTGCTTTTGCAGTAGCATTAGCTATGGGAAGTGAAGTTTTAATTTTAGATGAACCATTTGCCAATGTTGATAAGAAGACTCGTAATTCTCTACTAACTCTTCTGAAAGACTTAAACAACCATGGTGTAACTATAATCGTATGCGATCACGAGCACCAACTATACTTGGACTATGCTGATACCTTTACATATCTTTCTAATGGTAATTTAGAGTTAGTAACAAATCCAACATCTAAAAATTCAAATGTAAAACTATGCAATAACACTCATTCTGAACAAATCTTAAGACTAGAAAACATTTCTATTCAACAAGGAAAAAAAGAATTATTAAATGTTGATGATTTTCATATATTTAAAGGTATTACGACTTTAACGGGGGATAATGGAACAGGAAAAACAACATTATTGCATGCTATTTCACAATTAAAAAAATACGATGGAACTATATACTTTAATGAAGAAAAGGTAAAAAAATCAAGGAAGTTATATAAAAAAATAAGTACTTGTTTACAAGATGCATTTCAACAATTTATTAGCTTAATGCCTCGTGAAGAGATTTCAATGCAGAAAGATATTTGGGAATACGCTACCTTATGGCAAGAGAGACTTTTAAAAGAATTCGATTTAGAAAAAGAACTTGATAAAAGTTTATATTATTATAGCGGTGGTCAGCGAAAACTTATTCAACTTATGTGTTTATTAAGCCAAAAAACTGAGCTATTGCTTCTTGATGAACCTTTTACTCATCTTGATGAAAGAGCCTGCTCATTTATAATGGATTGGATTGAAGAAAATAAAAGACTTGCTGGACAATCATTTATTATTGTAAGTCATAGATTAGAGCCACTAAATAATAGGAGCGATTACCATATTGAAATTTCAAACAATACGCTACATTATATAAAGGAGGATTGTTATGAAAAAGAAAATAATTAGTCCTACTCTTACTCTTATTATAATGTTATTAACTATCTGGATTTCATTTAGTAAACTACTAGTACCAAATATTATTATAATCGCTACAACAATATTTTTACTTTTTTTATCGAAATATTGGAACAAACTTCTAATTTTTATTTTTCTACCTCTACTGCCCGCTATAGGTTCTGCTTGGGCTATTATTGTTCATAGTTCTAATTATAAATATGCTCTTTTAATTTTCACTAGGACATATAGCTTTGCAGCTTTAGGATTAATCTTGGCAACATATATTTCACTTGTAGAATTACTAAAATATTTCGAACAACACGGACTTTCTTCAAATATCGTATACGGACTCTTAGTAGTAATTCAAGCATTACCAAGAATTCAATATGAAACTCAAATGATTACTAAATCTAGTCGTCTTCGTGGTATATTTTTACCATTTTGGTCGCCTTATTACTATGCTAAAGCCATATTTATCGCATTAACTTGGCAACCTCAAATATCTGAGGCGATGACAGTCCATGCTTATGAAGACTTCAAAACTCGAACACATTATAATAAATACACTATTGATAAAATCAAAAGTCTCTTTATTATTATACTTTTCTCTATACTATTAATCCTTTTATTAATCATAAATAAATAAAAAGATGCCATCATGAACTAAATTCATGATGGCATTACTATGTTCAAAAAATAAAAAAACTGGCGGGAATGTGTGGGAATCGAACCCACCCAAGAGGCTCTTAACCCCTCATACTAGTTTTGAAGACTAGAGAGCACACCAGAACTCATCCACTCCCATTTATGTTTATATTATACAATAAATATAATAAAAAATCAAGATGATATGTTAACGCATCCAGAACACCTTGTTTATATGTAATAAATCAACTTTCCTCTATTTTTCTAAAAGAAACGATTAAATTATTAACCACTTGCTTCCTATTTTTTACCACTTACCTAAAAGCTATTAAGTTTCACACTAAAATAATATATAATATAACTATAAACATTTAGAAAGGAGACAATATGAAAATTAATATTGAGTTGGACTCAAATCTTAAAGAAATTGAACTAGTTATTAAGACCCCAGACTTAAATAGTAATGTCATCTTAATTAAAGAATTAGTTGAAAAAGCTATAGTAAATTCTCAAAAAATAATTTTCTACAAAGGCGACTCTGAATATTTCATCCCTCTAGAATCTATTTTATTTTTTGAAACCGATGATAATAAAGTCTATGCTCACACTACCGATGAATTTTTCGAGGTTAAATTCAAATTATATGAATTAGAACAACTTATTCCTTTTTACTATTGTCGAATTTCTAAGAGTTCAATAATAAATACAAAAGCAATTTATTCACTAGAAAAATCTTTTTCTGGCTCAAGTACCGCTTCTTTTTCTAATTCAAAGAAGCAAGTCCATATTTCAAGACATTACTACAAAATATTAAAAGATAAATTAAAAGAAATGAGGTAAAAATAAATGAGAAGAAGTTTTATTGGATTATTCTTTATAATCCTTGCAGTAACTACTTTACTTGATGGATTTAGTATTTTCCCAAACGGATCAATCTTTCTAACTATATGTACTGTTGTACTAGGATTTTTCGCAATCCGAGGTTTAATGGATTTTGATTCATTTGGAACTATATTTCCCCTAGCATTATTATTCTATGTATACAATAAAAATTATCACTTTGCTGATATATCAGGTGGGAAAATATTCTTTGTTGCTGTTTTCCTTAGTCTAGGTATTTCTATGTTTGTCCCTAGAAAATACAAATATAGAGAATTCAAAAGCTTTTACAAAGTAAAAAAACATCAAAAAATAAAAAATGGTAATGATTTTTCTGATGTAACATTCGGAGAAAATGTTCAGTATGTAGACATAACTAAATCTGATTCATTCTCTGCTTCTACAACATTCGGAACTACTACTATCTACTTTGAAAAATTAGATACTTATCCTATTAAGAACTTTGACCTTAATGTTTCTATTTCTTTTGGCAATCTAAAAGTCTATGTTCCTAAAGAATGGGCAATCGAGAATAATACAAATAACTTCCTAGGAAAAGTTCAAAAACATACTCACAACATCGGAAAAGATGTTAAAATTATCCTAAATGGTTCTGTAACATTTGGGGAAGTTGAAATAATTCATGTATAAAAAAATAACTCTCAAGAATTCTAGAAATCTTGAGAGTTCTATTTTTAATTGTTTTCTGCTTTCTTTTGCTGTTCTCTTTTCTCTACTAACTTAGATAAATAGATTGATCCAACAGTTAATAAAATTACTAATAATGAAGCTATTAAAAATTCTTTACTAAAGACATTTGTACTAGTAGCTCCAAAGTTTAAGAATACTACAGTTCCAGGGATAATACCAAGTACACTCGCTATCATATATTTTGATAAACTGATATTAGTTAAACCATATCCATAGTTTATCATATTATATGGTACTAAAGGTATTAGTCTCAGTATTACTAAACTCATCATTAGTTTTTCATCACTAACATTAAAAATTCTATCGTGTTGCTTAGGTGTCATTTTTTTCTTAAGGTAGTTTTTCACCCATTCACGACCGAAACGACGTGATATTACAAACATAATATAACAATTTAATGACGCTCCAACGAAAGTTAGTAAACTTCCTTCTACAAAACCAAACGCTACTCCTCCAGCAACAGCAAGTATTGGAACCGGAAAGAAAAATACCGGTAAGAACATAAACATTAATACATAAATTATCGGTGCTAAGACACCAAAACTTTGAATAAACTCAGTCATTACTCTCCTCCTATTTAAAATATGCTGATACTTTCTCTAAAAACTCTAATTCTATATATGAAGCAATTTTCTTAAATGTAGTTTCATCCATCAGCATTTTATCATTTTCACTATACTGCCTAAATGCCATACTACACCAAGTAACTCCTCTTAGGCAATTAAATATTAAATATCTCTCGAATCTTTCTCTATCAAAACTTCTATAATTACTATATTCTTCTAAAAACTCATTAATTTCATTTTCTGATAAAATAATATCAGTTTTCCAAAATGTCGTTGTCGGTGCTAGGAAGTGTGCTAAATCCTGTTCACATTCACCAATTAACGCCTTCTCCCAATCAATAATATAGCTGTCTTCTTTTCCTTCTCCTATTAGGAAATTTCCTGAATTTAGTTCAGTGTTTATAATACACGGATTAGCTATATCATATTCTTCTGGAATAAGTGTTTGACATTTTTCTAAAAAGGTTTTGATATAGTTACTAACCTTTTCGTCTGCCTTCTCCCAAGCTAAATACTCACCAGACATCTGTTTACATTCATCAAACATGAGTTGGAATGGGTTAGTTGCATTGATTAAGTTATTGTCTCCATATGGTGTATTATGAACCTTACTTAATAAATAAGCTGCAATATGCATATCTGTTTTGTAATTAAGTGGTCTTCCCTTTAGGAATTCCATTGTTAAATATTTATACGGTAATAAATTTGTCTCTGTTACTAGATCATAAGGTTTTGGTGTAACTCCACTGTCTTTCAACAATTGTAGTGTTTCATATTCATATTCTATTTGATTTTCAAGATTCATCTGACTCTTCATGTTTATTCTGAGAACCTTTTTCAAATCTCCTTCATCAAAGGTAAAGTTAATATTATACTCCCCTGCACCTAATAACTTAATATTATTATAACCTGTCTCTGCTAATAGAAGATCTTCTTTCGTATCAATATCTAAGCCAACTTCTCCTAAATAATAACTTAGATTTTGTTTATTACATACAGTAAGTAAATTCTCTAAAACGGTGTTATCCCCGTAACTTGGAAGATCGAAGACCTCTTTAATAGCTTTTTTCATCCCTATTAAAAAATAACCACCATCAACACTTGGATTTATAACGACATCATACTTATCTAACTTTTCAAATGCAGTATTAATCATATCTTTTTTTAGATTATAGATATCAGAACCTAGTAAAATCACCTTGTCACTAGTTTTTAATTCTTGTTCAATAGCATTATACATCTTATCACCAAGTGTTTCACCTACTTGATAAGAAAATTCTCTATTTTCTAAAATATGCTCCATCACTTTATCATCAATGTTTTGTCCATCATGGTAGACTACTACTTCTTCAGCACTTGCTTTTAAAACACTATAGTTTTTTTTCATTAATTTTTTTTGGATTTCTACAGCTGTATCCGGAGACACAAAGTCATATAACCTTGTTTTTGTTGTACCTACCTTAGGTACTCTTGTAAAAAATATTATCCTGTTTTTCATCTCTGAAATTTTCCTTTTATACAAAATCTTCTGAGGGAGTGACTCAAAAATCGTGATTTCGGAGAAATCGATTTTGTCGAGTCATCCCCGCACAATTTATTGATATCTAAAAAGCTTTTATAAAGCGTATTTAGATATCAATAAACCACTGCGTCTGTGAGTTCTCATATGAACTTTGTTAAATTTTAAGACTTTTGGGGCAGTCCCCTATAAAGAAAAAGGGCAACTCAACTACAAAATTTCTGATTGAAATTACTATTTTGAGTCACCCTTTTGCATTATATATTAATGTTTGTGTCCAGCATGATCATCTTTCTTATCTGCAGAATGATCATGTCCAGAATGGTCTTCTTTCTTCTCTCCAGAATGATTGTGACCTTCATGACCTTCATGGTTTCCACAGTTTTCACAATGTCCTTCATGTTTTTCTGAACCTTTTACTGCATCACTTGGATCTTTACAACAGTCAGCAATTTCAAATTTATAACTAAATTCTTTAGTTCCATCAATTGCATTAAAGACATTTTTATATCCTAAGTCAACTAGTTTTTGAGCCACTACAGATGAACTGTTTCCAGTATTACTATAAACATATATAGGAACCTCTTTGTTTTCAGGTAAAATAGATTGTAAACTATCTAATTTGTTCACATCGATATTTTTAGCACCTGCTCCATGTCCTTTTTCAAACTCAGCTTTATCTCTTACATCTAAAAATACATTATTTGCTGCAGTATCTAGTAAAGCATCCTGGAATTTACTTCCACTTAATGAAGTATATTTTACAAGATCGTAGCTAAAGTCTTTTACATTTTGAGCTCCAGTTACATCTTTAAAACCTTGTTTTGTAAGTTTATCTACAGCATCTTTAGTCTTGTCAGACTTATCACTATAAACAACAACTTTTTTCTCTCTCCATTTTCGGATTTCTTCAATACTCTTATCTATTTTTGATAATGGAATGTTAATTGCGTGTTTAAGGTGACCTTCTTTATAAGACGCTTCATCCCTAATATCTATAACAAGATAGTTTTCTTTTTCCTTATCATCTTTTTGAATTTTGTTTAACTCCTCACCTTTTAATTCTTTTGCAGATGAAGTAGTTGAACATCCTACTAAAGTTAATGATAACACTGCTGACATACTTACAGCTAAAAATTTATTATATTTCATTTATATTTCTTCCTCTCCTTATTTAATAAAAGACAAGGTGGTAACCCAAATTTCTCATGTATTTACGTAGAACCCTGTCCCTTATTAGTATAACTTAAAAATAGTTTTTTTTCTAATAAATTATATTATATTTTACTCATTTTTTATAATATTCTCTTAGAATTTATATTCGTGTTCTTTAGCTCCATCAAAAGCATTATACACATTTGTATATCCTAGTTCTACTGCTTTTTGGGCAGCTTTAGATGAACGGTTACCACTGTAGCAATATGTGTACACTGGAGCATTTTTATCTGCTGGTAATAATGCTGCTAAATCTTTATCAATATTTTTAACATCGATATTTTTAGCCCCTTCTACATGCCCTTTTTCATAATCTTTTGCTTCACGAACATCGATAAATGTCCCTTCTTTTTTATCAATTGCTGCTTGGAATTCATGAGCAAGTAAAGTAGTGAATTTAACTATTTCATAGTCTTTATAGTCTTTCACACCTTGAGCATTAGAAACTTTTTTAAATCCTGCTTTTACAAGTTTGTCAGCAGCTTCCTTACTCTTTTTACCTGTATTACAGATTGTTACTACTTCTTTATCTTTCCATGCACTTAAGTGCTCTGCATGTTTTTCAATATCAGCCAATGGAATATTAATAGCGTGTTTTACATGCCCTTCTTTATATTCATTAGCGTCCCTTACGTCGATAACAAGGTATTTTTCTTTTTCTTTGTCATCTTTTTCTATTTTATTCAGCTCGTCTCCTTTAAGTTCTTTTACTGCAACAGTTCCATTATTGCTAGTCGAAGTACTATTTGAAGCTGAAGAACACCCTGCTAATGATAAAGATAATACAGCAGCCATACTGACAACTAATAATTTATTCTTTTTCATAAATTTATCTCCTTTGTAATAGTTTTCATAAATAGTATAACAAATTCAATAAATTCAATCAACAGCACTTCCCAAGATAACGAATAATTATTTTACTTTTTACGTTATATTTTAATTTACATAAAAATATAATAAAGGCTATAATCTACTAGTGATTATAGCCTTTATTATATACCTTATTTTTTTTATACTTTCATTATATTCAAAAAAATAATAATATTTTTTACAGTTTATTAGCTTCTAACTCTGTAAAAAACTGGATAATGTTTTTAACTTTATAACCAGAGTAATTTTCTAACTTATCATCAAAATGCCATTTTCTTTCTACTAAACAGGTTTTCATTCCCAGTTTATTTGCTGGGTTTATATCATGATGTAGCGAATCTCCAATCATCATAGTTTCACTAGCCACTATCTTTTCCTTCTCTAAAACATTAATAAATGCTTCTGCTTTGGGCTTACTAATATGAGTTTCACCTGAAATATAAAGTTCGAACATATTCTCTAAACCTAACTTAGCTAACTTTTCCCTCTGTTCGCAAGATTTTCCATTAGTTAATAATATCATTTTATATTTTTTACATAAACGACTTAGCCATAAATTTACTTCTTCATTAGGTTTTATTGATTCTATTATAAAATCAAACTGTTTCTCATAATAAACATTACAATCTTCTTCAGTAAGAATAATTCCAAATTTCTCTAAGGTTAGCTTTAATCGTTTATTCCTGATTTCTCTTAGCTTAATATTTCCCTTTAAAACCTCATCCACCAGCATATTGTTAATAACTTTATACTGTTTAAAAAATTCTTCATAACTTACTATTTTATCGTATTTCAAGTATTCATATACCTGCTTATTAGATTTTTTCCAAATAGTACTAAAATCATATAATGTATTATCTAAGTCAAAAATTAAATTTTTTATCGTAGACATCAATTCCACCTCCCTTATTAAAATTCATGTTAACTATTTATATACATTCTCAATACTATTATAACATAATAATAAAAAATAAAGGAGCTCATTTCTAAAATCATAATTTTATAAAATTCAATTTATTGAATAGCTCCTTTATTCTTTTACATTAATATTTAATTGTTGAGTTCTTATAGTTTAAAAGTAAGTGCCTGCAGATACTTCCTTATTTTTTAAATCTTAGCTTCCTCAGATTCTAAATACTTTACAGCTGGTCTCGCTTCATAAACGATTGTTCCGTCAGGTATGCTATGTTTAACAACTGCATTTGCACCTATTTTAGAATTTTTACCGATTGTAATATTTCCTAAAACTTTTGCTCCAGCACCAATCATTACATTATCGCCTATCGTGGGATGCCTTTTAATTGGATCTAATGTTGTTCCACCTAACGTCGTACCATGATACATTGTTACATTATCACCTATTACTGCTGTTTCACCTATTACTACACCCATGCCATGATCAATAAATAAACCTTTGCCTATTTTTGCTCCTGGATGTATTTCTATACCAGTCTTACGACGTGCTCGTTTCGCTACTAAACGAGCAGCTGTATGCCAGCCCTTTTTATATAACTTATGCGCAAAGAAATGATAATTAAGAGCTTTTATATGAGGATATGTAAGATATATCATAAGTTTTGACTCAGCTGCAGGATCATCTTTCAAAACTCGATTCAAATTATAATTTAAATTTTCAAAATAACCCATTACACTTCTACGTGCGTAACATCCTCAAAATCAAGTACTGATAAATACTTATCTACTCCATCCGGTAAGATTGTTACGATATTTTTTCCTGGATATTTCTCAGCAGCTTTCTTAGCTCCGACTATTGCAGCTCCTGAAGAAATACCTATACCGATACCTGTAGAGCGTAAGAAGTTTTTAGTTTCTTCGATTGCTTCTTCACTAGTTACAGTATATACTTCATCCATATACTCTTTTCGGAAGTTTTCTGGAATAAATCCTGTTCCGATACCTTGGATTTTGTGCGCCCCTCCACGGCCTTCGCTAATAGCTGGTGATTCTGCTGGTTCTACAGCGATCGATACAACTTCTGGTTTTTGTTCTTTCAGATATCTTGCTACACCAGTAAATGTTCCTCCAGTACCAACACCTGCAACAAAAACATCAATATTTGGAACTTGTTCTAAAATTTCACGTCCTGTTGTTTTGTGGTGATATGCTGGGTTAGCAGGATTATCAAATTGACTTAAAGAAATTGCATTGCTGTATTTTTCTCGAATTTCTGCAGCTTTTTCGATTGAACCTTTAATACCTAATTCTTTAGGAGTTAAAATTAGTTGTGCTCCATAAGCTTTGATAATATTACGTCTTTCAATACTCATACTCTCAGGCATGATTATAACAGCTTTTAAACCTAAAACTGAAGCTAAAATAGCCACAGCTATACCAGTATTTCCACTAGTCGGTTCTACTATAATAGTATCTTTATTAATAGCACCTTGAGACATAGCTTCTTCTAACATACCTAGTACAGCTCTGTCTTTTACACTTCCTCCTAAGTTATATTTCTCTAATTTCACAAAAATGTTTGTGTTATCTAGTTGATATACGGGTGTATTACCCACGAATTTTAATGATGTTGAGATCATAAAATCCCTCCTCTTCTGACTTATTAAAATAACTTTATTATTTGAATTTGATTATATCATATTTTCTTACTGAAAATAAAGTAATTAAACTAACATTTTTTAACGTATACATAAACTTAAAACAATTATATTTTTAAAAAATATGATAATACTAATATAACGAATTAAAAAATTCTAATTTTTAGTATACTTTATTTAATAATTCTTTATATAAATTACTACAATATTCCTAAAATAAATCACTAGAAAATAAAAAAACATAACAAGTAAAAATTACTCATTATGTCTAATTATATTGATCATATCTTTTGGTAAATCTGCTTTTACATTCACCACTTCATCAGTAATAGGATGAATAAATTTCAAATTTGTACAATGGAGAGCTTGTCTAGATATGCTACTTACATCCCCACCATATAATTCGTCACCAAGGAGCGGATAACCTTTGTATTTCATATGTACTCTTATTTGGTGAGTTCTTCCTGTATAAAGCTTTAGTTTAACAACACTGATATCTTTGTCTGAAATATACTCTTCTAGCCAATACTCAGTCTTAGCAAATTCTCCACCTTCACCTACTTCACGTTCTATAATACTAGAACTAACTCTGCGGATAGGAGCTTCAATAATTTCATTATCTTTTACTTTTCCACTTACCAAGGCAGTATAAAACTTATCTATCTCCATATTACTAAACAATGCATGGATGTGTCGATGCTTAGCAACTAATACTAATCCTGACGTATTCTTATCAAGACGTGTTACAATATGCGGAATTGTATTGATACTTTTACTCTTAAAATAATAATTTATTCTCTCAAGAAGTGATTCATCCTCAAGATTTCTAGACGGTATTGAAGGTAAATTAATCTCTTTATTTACAATTAAAAAATATGGATCTTCATAGATAATATTAATACCCTTATCAATAAATCTAACAAATTCACTAAAATTTTCACTCGGTAAAGTAATCTCTACGATATCATTTTTTTTCAGAAGATATCTAACATTCTCTTCCCTACCGTTTACTTTTATACTTCCATCACTATCAAACTTTATTCTTGTTAAGGTTTTTCTAGAAATATTATTTTCTAACAGAAACTCCCTTAAAATTTGTTCTTCTTTAATAGTATATTTTAAAACAATATTAGTCATTTTTAATAAATGATCTCTTTACTCTTTGCCAGAAGCTATCTTCATTATAGCGAATAAATGAAACCTTCTTATCCTTTGCTAAAGTTATTTTTATTTTAGCTACACTATCATAATTATAATGCATGTGATCTACAGTAATACGATGATTTTCCGGACTCATAGGTTTAATCATTAGCTCATCATTCTGAGATAAGATTAATGGATTCCCCAGTGTTCTATAAACAAGATTGTTTAAGGCTGCTATTTCTGTTACCTGATATAATGGTAATTGTGGATGAATTACAGCGCCACCTAAACTCTTATTATAAGCAGTTGAACCAGTTGGTGTACTTATACATAACCCATCACCTCTAAAACTCTCGAAGTGAACGCCATTAATATAAACTTTCGCAGCATACGTTACACCGGTATGATTGTTTACAGTCACTTCATTTAAAGAATAATAATCTGAAACTAAATCTCCATTAGAACAATATGCTTTAACTCTCAATAACGGATATTCCTCAATTTTGGGAGTCAGCGCCAACATATCGAAGAATATTTTTTCATAGTTTTGTACTGAATAATCAGTATAAAAACCTAAATGGCCTGTATGAATTGATAGAAATTTCACTGTGTCTAACTTATCCATGTATTTATTAAAAGTACGAAGTACAGTTCCATCTCCACCAATTGCAAAAACATAATCCGGATTCTCTACATCTTCTGTCAAATTACTAGATAATAAAAATTCTTTTAATTGCAAACCTATTTTTTCTGAAATCTCATCATGTCTTACTTCGACACTAAATTTTCCTTTTAACATTTTGATCTTCACCCATTATTTTTTCATAGTTTTCTAACCAGACATCAGCAAAATCTGGTGCAAGTGCTCCATGATTTTTATCAATCCATTCTTGAAGTTTATTCACATTATACTTCAAGATCTTATCAATTTTTTCACCGTACTTGTATCGTACTTTATTCTGATTGTATTCATCTTCATCTAATAAGAAATATTTTCCATCAGGATATTTCTTTATATCTAAATCATAATCGATATATTTTACCCCATCTACATCATATGCAAATGGACTACTTAAATTTGAATAATAATGAACTCCATCTTCCCTAAACATACAAATTATATTAAACCAACATTCATTATGAAAATATACTAAAGCTACTTCTTTAGTAACCCACGTTCTTCCATCATTTTCAGTAACAAGTGTCCTGTTGTTAGCTAAAATCAGAACTTGTTCATCCGCTTCTAGTACAACATTTTTATGCCAAATTCTATGAATAGAGCCATCATGTTTATATGCTATTATTTTAACTACATCGCCCTTTTTAGGTCTTTCTCCTCTGTACATAGTGCCTCCTTTCATACTCTTTTTTAATGTCTTTTTAATTATAACATATTTAATATATTTCATTCTACTCTAATAACAATTTTTTTATAAATTTCTCTATCCATTTTCTATAAGTTATATTAAAAAAGCAACTTCAAAATTTTTCTTAAACTCAATTTTGAAATTGCTTTTTGTATTTATATTCTATTCATAATCAATGACTCCAAGAGCAATCTTAGCATATCGTGACATTTTATCTTTTGTCCATGCTGGTTCCCAAACTATATTTACATCTACTTTCTCTATCTCATCAACACCAAGCATTGCTGTCTCAACTTGCTCGATGATAATAGGAGCTAAAGGACAACCCATAGATGTCAATGTCATATCGACTATAGCGTGCTTATTATCATCACTCATCTTAACATCGTATACTAATCCTAGGTTCATTATATCGATACCAAGCTCAGGGTCTATTACATTTTCTAATGCTTCTATTACTCTATCTTTTAATGTTTCCATTTGTTACACCTCTTCTTTATTCTTAAAAATCATATTCTACTTCTTTTCCATATTCTTCTTTTAATATTTTTCCTAATTCAGTAATTTCTGCTGTTGCATCTTTATAATATGAACACATTTTTATTACTTCATTTGATTCAAATTCTCTATAAATTTCCGCTGTATAGTACTGGATATTATTTTTCGAATCATTTATATCACTAAAAGTAATCTTCGAAAATCCTGATAATAATTCGAAATTAAACACCCCTCCATAAAATACCAATGCGTCTTTATATATTAAAACTCTTAAATTTTTGTTTATATATTTTGCTTCTCGTATTAAAATATCTACATCATATTCTGTCTCTGGATATTCAATGAATAATTCTTCATATTCCGCTTTAGATTTTCTAATACCTTTTATTATAGATCTAATTAACAATAATGTAGCCAAAACAATAGCAGCAGGAAATCCATAAATACCTAGGTAATATATAGTTCCAGGTACTTTTATATAGACATTTGAAATAAAAGGTTTTTCTTGTAATTTACTTTTATAATTAGCTTCTGTCTTATCTAATCCAAGGTCTTTAATTACCTCTAGGATTCTAACTTTAGTCAAAGTACTATGTTCTGCAGCAGCATTGAATTTATCTAACAATTCAGGAGAAATATTAGTTTTTCCTTTGCTTCCTTTTTCTTCTATTACATCTATGCGAGAATAAAGATTTTTATCTTTCAGATTTATAATCTTGCCTTCTGGAACATCACTACTTTGGATTAATTTCTTAATATCTTTTTGTGTAGCCTTTAATATTACAAAACCATTTTCGTGTTGAACCATATAAAATTTTTCATCGTCAGCTAATTTTTCATCTACTATATCAAGTTTTTCGATTGCTTCTAATTTAATATAAGTAATTCCGGAATAATTCCCCGTGAATTGATCACCTTCATTATATAACGTTTCAGCAGACTTTGTATAGCTATTATATGAAGCTATAGTAGCAATCAAACTAACAAAAATCAAGTTTATAGCAATGAATATTTTTAACCTTGTTCCTCTTAAATAACTCTTCTTCATAACTTCACTTCCTTTTTTATTTAAACTTTTCTTTACACACTAAAATATCTATAACACGTTCTATCTATAAATATTCAATAATAAATTTTTCATATTAATCTCTAGATTTTCTAATATCTTTAATTATAGAAGTTATCAAAAATAATGTACCTAGAATAAAAATCGTAGTAAATATATAAGTACCCATGTAATATAAATAACCAGGTACTGTTAGATATACATTAGAAACAAAAGGTTTTTCTTTTAATTTTTTATAGTAGGCTTCTGTTTTATTTGAGCCCTCTTCTTTTAATACATCTGAAACCCTTCCCTTAATCAAAGAACTATGTTTTGCTGCATCATTGAATTTATCTAATAATTCAAAAGAAATATGAACTCTTCCTCTGCTACTTCCTTTTTCTCTTTTTACATCAACACGAGAATAAATATTTTTATCTTTTACATTTATTATTTTCCCCTCTGGTACATCACTACTGTGAATTAATTTCTTAATATCATCTTGTGTAGCTTTTAATATTACAAAACCATTTTCGTGTTCAACCATATAAAATTTTTCGTCTTCATCTAGTTCTTTATCTACTATATCTAGTTCCTCAAGAGCTTCCAATTTAACATATGTAATCCCTATACTTTCACCTTCAAATTGATCACCTTTTTCATATGACCTTTCAGGAGAGCTTATGGTGTTACTATATGTTGATCCAACAGCTATAATACTAACAAAAATAAACATTATAGCAAAAACTATTTTTAACCTTATACCTCTTGGTTCCCTCTTCTTCATAACTTTCCTTTTCGTCCTTAATTATTTAGATTTTCTATAATTATACTTTTTATTTTCTTTATAAATTTTTGAAATACCCTCTATTCGCTATTTTCAGGTATTCTCTTAGAGTTCTAATGTTTTTACGTTTTTTATCAAAAATTATATTTTACTGTTTTTCCAAAGGTTTGTTTTAATATTTTTCCTAGTTCGTAAATATCTTCTCTTAAATTTTTATAGTTCAAACAGACTTTTACTTTTTCGTCTGTTCCAAAATTATTATGGAAATATGCTATATAGCTTATACCTCTACCTTTTCGAATTTCCCTATCAAAAGTTACCTTTGAAAAACCTGATAATAATTGGAAATTAAACCCTCTACCATATAATATTAATGCATCTTTGTATATTAGAACCTTTAGTTTTTTGTTTATATATTTTGCTTCTCGTACTAAAATATCTAAATCTCGTTCTATCTCCGGATATTCAATGAATAATTCTTCGTACTCAGCTTTAGTTTTTCTAATATTTTTTATTACAGATTTAATTAAGAAAAACGGAATAAGAAGAAATACTACTTCCGCTCCATAAGCTCCAATATAATATCCTATACCAGGTACTGTTAAATAATAGTTAGAAAGAAATGGTTTTTCTCGTAATTTACTTGAATAATCATCTAATACACTCCCTCTAAATATTGAACTGTGCTCAGCAGCATTTTCAAATTTTTCTTTTAATTCTGGAGAGATATTTATTTTTTCCCACTTACTCTCTCTTTCAAATATAGCATTAACACGAGAGTAAATATTTTTATCCTTTAAATCTATTATTTTGTCATTTGGTATATCATTACTTTGAATTAATTTTTTAACATCATCCTTAGAAGCTTTTAACATTACAAAACCATGTTCATGCCGAAGCATATAGAATTTTTTATTATCCTTTAAGCTATCATCTGTAATATCTAATTCTTCAAGGGCCTCTACCTTAATAAAAGTATACCAACTAACTTTTGGGAATTGTTTTCCTTCTTTATACTGAACTTCTGCTGATCTTATATGATTTTTATATAGTCCTATGGTTGCTGCGATGCTAAACAAAACAAACAATATTGCAAAGAATAGTTTTAACCATGTTCCTCTTAAATAACTCTTCCTCATAACTTTCCTTCACGTCCTTAATTATTTGGATTTTCTATAATTATACTTTTTGTTTTCATTATAAATTTTTGAAATACCCTCTATTCGCTATTTTCAGGTATTCTCTTAGAGTTCTAATATTTTTACGTTTTTATCAATAATTATATCGTACTGTTTTTCCAAAGGTTTGTTTTAATGTTTTTCCTAATTCGTCAATATCTTCTCTTGAATTTTTGTAGTTCGAACAGATTTTTACTTTTTCATCTGTTTCAAAATTATTGTGGAAGTGTGCTATATAGCTTACAACTCTACCTTTTCGAATTTCTCTACCAAAAGTTACCTTTGAAAAACCTGATAATAATTGAAAATTAAAACCTTTACCGTATAATATTAATGCATCTTTGTATATTAAGGCCTTTAATTTTTTATTTATATATTTTGCTTCTCTTACTAAAATATCTAAATCTCGTTCTGCCTCCGGATATTTAATGAATAATTCTTCGTATTCAGCTTTATTTTTTCTAATATTTTTTATTACAGATTTAATTAAGAAAAATGTAATAAGAAGAATTAGCACTTCCACTCCATAAGTTGCAATATAATATCCTTTACCAGGCACTGTTAAATAAAACTGTGAAGTAAATGGTTTTTCTCGTAATTTACTTGAATAATCATCTACACTTTTCTTTATTACAATATCATTAACTATATCTGAAACTCTTGCTCTAATTAGTGAACTATGCTCTGCAGCATTTTTAAATTTTTCTTTTAATTCTGGAGAGATATTCTTCCTCCCCTTACTTCCTCTTTCAAAGATGGCATCAACAGGAGAATAAATATTTTTATCCTTTAAATCTATTAATTTTTCATTTGGTATATCATTACTTTGTATTAATTTCTTAACATCTTCCTTAGAAGCTTTTAACATTACAAAACCATGTTCATGCTGGAGCATATAGAATTTTTGATTATCTTTTAAGCTATCATCTGTAATATCTAACTCTTCAAGGGCTTCTACCTTAATAAAAGTATAACCACTAGATTTTTGGAATTGTTTTCCCTCTTTATACTGCACTTCTGCTGATTTTGTTCTATCATCATAAATGCTTTGGATCCCCCCGATACTCATCAGAACGAACAATATTGCAAAGAATAGTTTTAACCATGTTCCTCTTAAATAACTTTTCCTCATAACTTTCCTTCACGTCCTTAATTATTTGGATTTTGTATAATTATACTTTTTGTTTTCATTATAAATTTTTGAAATACCCTCTATTCTATATTTTCAGATATTCTCTTAACGTTCTAATATTTTTATATTTTTTATCAAAAATTATACCTTACTGTTTTTCCAAAGGTTTGTTTTAATGTTTTTCCTAATTCGTCGATATCATCTCTTGAATTTTTGTAGTTCGAACAGACTTTTACTTTTTCATCTGTTTCAAAATTATTGTGGAAGTGTGCTATATAGCTTACAACTCTACCTTTTCGGATTTCTCTACCAAAAGTTACCTTTGAAAAACCTGATAATAATTGAAAATTAAAACCTCTACCATATAATATTAATGCATCTTTGTATATTAGGACCTTCAATTTCTTATTTATATATTTTGCTTCTCGTACTAAAATATCTAAATCTCGTTCTGTCTCCGGATATGTAATGAATAATTCTTCGTATTCAGCTTTATTTTTTCTAATATTTTTTATTACAGACCTAATTAAGAAAAACGTAATAAGAAGAATTACCACTTCCATTCCATAAGATCCAATATAATATCCTTTACCAGGCACTGTTAAATAAAAGTTGTAAAGAAATGGTTTTTCACGTAATTTATCACGGAATTCACTTGAATAATCATCTACACTTTTCTTTATTCCAATTTCTTTAAATACATCTAAAACTCTTTCGCTAATTAATAAACTGTGCTCTGCAGCATTTTTAAATTTTTCTTTTAATTCTGGAGAGATATTCTTCCTCCCCTTACTTCCTCTTTCAAAGATAGCATCAACACGTGAATAAATATTTTTATCCTTTAAATCTATTAATTTTTCATTTGGTATATCATTACTTTGAATTAATTTCTCAACATCTTCCTTAGAAGCTTTTAACATTACAAATCCATGTTCATGCTGAAGCATATAAAATTTTTGATTATCTTTTAGACTATCATCAGTAATATCTAACTCTTCAAGGGCTTCTACCTTAATAAAAGTATACCCACTAGATTCTTGGAATTGATTTCCTTCTTTATACTGCACTTCTGCTGATTTCGTTCTATCTTCATATAGTCTTATGGTCGATGCGATACTAAACAAAACAAACAATATTGCCCAGAATAGTATTAACCATGTTCCTCTTAAATAACTCTTTCTCATAACTTTCCTTCATGTCCTTACTTATTTGGATTTTCTATAATTACAGCTCCCTGTTCTGTTCCTTTAATGCATAGTTTACACATGTTTAAGAATAGACCATGCTCTACTACTCCAACTATACTTTCAAGTTTTTCTTTTACAGCTTTAATATCAAATCCGTAGCCTAAGTGTAAATCTACAATATAATTATTGTTGTCTGTTATAAGAGTAGCTCCATCTTTTAATCTTAACACTGGTTTTAAGCCCGCTTCTTCCATTTTTCTTATAGTGTGGCTATAACCAAATGGTAATATTTCTACAGGTAGGTTAAAGTTTCCTAGTTTTTCTACATCTTTACTCTCGTCATAGATCCAGATTACTTCACGAGCAATATCAGCAACTATTTTTTCTCTAAATAACGCTGCTCCTCCGCCTTTTATCGCATTAAAATCTTTATCGATTTCATCTACTCCATCAACAGCAAGATCAATGTGATCAATCTCTTCTAATTCTTTAATTGTAAGACCCAAGCTTTTAGCTAGTTCAACCGTTTGAATTGACGTTGATACCATTTCAACATTCAACCCTTCTTTTACTCTATCGGCTAGTGCGTGAACAAAATAGAATACAGTCGAACCTGTCCCTAAGCCAACAATCATACCATCTTTTACATAATCTACAGCTTTTTTACCAACAACCTCTTTTAGATTCATTTCGGTTCCCCTCTTTATGTATATGTTACTCTTAAATTATTTATATTCTACTAATAGATATTTTTTCTTACCGCGTCTAAGTACTGTAAATCCATCTTCTAATCTGTCTTTAGCATCTACTATATACTCTAAATATGTAACTTTATCTCCATTCACATAAACAGCACCATTGTTTACATCTTCACGTGCTTGACGTTTTGATTGTACTAGTTTGCTCTCAACTAGGAAATCTACGATATTGTATTCTTTTTTCTCTAATTCAGATTTTGGCATACCTTTAACAGCTGCTTTTAATTCATCGTGAGTTAGTTCTTTAATGTTTCCTGAGAATAATGCTTTTGTAATGTTTAATGCACTTTCTAATGCTTTTTCACCGTGAACAATTTTCACCATTTCTTCTGCTAATGCTTTTTGAGCTAAACGTAGGTGTGGTTCTTTTTCAGAACTTTCTCTTAATGCTTCAATTTGATCTTTTTCTAAGAATGTGAATTTCTTAAGAGCAGGTACTACTTCTGTATCCGCAGTGTTGAACCAAAATTGGTAGAACTCATATGGTGTTGTTTGTTCTGGATCTAACCATACCGCTCCACCAGTAGATTTACCAAATTTAGTTCCATCAGATTTTAACATTAATGGAATAGTAAATCCGTATGCTTCAACATCTCCACGAAGTTTTCTCATAATTTCTAATCCAGTAGTAATGTTACCCCATTGGTCTGAACCACCAATTTGTAATTTTACATTGTGGTGTTCATTTAAGTATGCATAGTCAATACCTTGTAGTATAGTATAACTGAATTCTGTAAATGATAATCCATTATCTAGACGGCTTGAAATTGAATCCTTCGCTAGTAAGTAGTTGATGTTTACTAATTTTCCGTAGTCACGTAAAAATTCGATCATAGAAAGTTTTCCTAACCAGTCTCGGTTATTTACGAATTCTATATTGTCATCTCCACGGAAAATATTACGTAGTTGTCCTTCAAGACGACGTGCATTGTCTTCAATTACTTCAAGACTTTGTAATTGACGTTCTTCACTTCTTCCTGATGGATCTCCGATAATACCAGTCCCTCCACCTACTAAAATAACAGGCTTATGTCCATGTTGTTGAAATCTTTTTAATGTTAAAAATGGTAGTAAGTGCCCAATGTGTAATGAGTTACCAGTTGGGTCTGTTCCACAGTAAATAGATACGCTTTCTTTTTCTAATAATTCTTTTATTCCTTCTTCATCTGTTTGTTGATAAACTAAATCTCTATATTTTAAATCTTCTAATAATTTACTCATTAAAATGCCTCCATATCAATTTTTATACACTTACTTCAATTATAACATATTTTTATTTTTTGTTTTATCTTTTTCTAATATTTTTAACGATAAATTCTATTCTAAGCCTTTCATATAATTTACTATTTCATATTAAATTATGGTATAATATACCTAATAGTATGCAATCTAAGGAGATTACAATGAAAATTAAGAAGATACTAACTTCTATGACGCAAGCCATACTTCTTTCTATTGGATTACTAATTAGTTTAGGTGCGGGGCTTGCTATTGGGTATGTGGGTGGCTTAGTTAAAGATCAACCTGTCTTAACCCAAAAAGAAATGAAAGAACAAATAAATAACATTAGTAAGAACAGTGAAGTTTATTTCGGAAGTGGTGAAAAATTAGGTACAATCAACTCCGAATTAATTAGAAAAACTGTTACTTACGAGAATATCGGTGATAATGTTAAAAATGCTATTATCGCAAGTGAAGATTCTAATTTCTATTCTAACAGTGGAATTGATATTTGGGCTGTTTTAAGAGCTACACATAGTGAAGCCACTGGCGCTAGAACAACTGGTGGTAGTACTATCACTCAGCAATTAGTAAAAAATCAGCTTCTTGATAATTCAAGATCTTATGAAAGAAAAGCAAAAGAAATATTACTAGCACTTCGTGTTGATAGTCACTTTTCTAAAAATGAAATTCTTGAAAATTATCTAAATGTCGTGCCTTTCGGAAAAAATAGTTTAGGACAAAACATTAGCGGTATCGAAACTGCAGCACAAGGGGTTTTTGGAGTTCATTCTAAAGACTTAAATATAGCTCAAGCAGCTTATCTTGTTGGTTTTGTTCAATCACCATATACATACACACCTTTTGATTCTGCTGGAAATATCCGTCCTGACGAAGAACTTCAAGCGGGGTTTGAAAGACAGCAATATGTATTAGAACGTATGCTTTCAAATAGTTTTATCACTAAAGAACAGTTTGAGGAAGCAAAGAAATTCGATATTAAAGGTACTTATACTAAACAAAAATATTCAGAATATACTGATTACCCTTATATTCGTGATGAGGTGACAAGTTCAGTTGCAGAAATTTTAGCTGAGCAAACCGCAGCAAAAAATCACAGAGAAGAAGAGTTTAAAAATGATTCTGACTACAGAAATGAACTAATCGAAAAAAGTAGAATTAAATTCATAACTGGTGGTTATAAAGTAAAAACTACACTTGACAAAAAACTTTACGATACTCTTCAAGAAACGAAAAAACAATTCGCTTCTTATCCAACACACACTCAAGGTGGTGTTGTTTATCCGTTAGAAATTGGAGCATCGGTTATTGAAAACAGTACTGGTAAAGTATTAGCATTTATCGGTGGTATGGACTACAAAAAACAACAACTTAACCACGCAACAAGAACTCGTCGTTCACCAGGTTCTACAATCAAACCACTATTAGTTTATGGACCAGCTATCGATAAAGGTTATATTACTCCTAACTCGACAGTTTTAGATAAGAGATTTAACCACTATGGTTGGAAGCCTGAGAACTATGACATGTCTCAACGAGGCTACCTACCAGCTAGAGAAGCTTTAGCTAGATCTCTTAACTTACCTACTGTAAGGCTATACTCTGCATTTTATAAAGAGGATCCTGTCACTAATTACCTAGAGAAAATGGGGGCTGAAGGTCTTACAGAAAGTGATAAAACTAACTTAGCTACTGCCATCGGTGGTATGACATATGGTCTATCTGTTACTGAGAATACTAGTGCCTTCTCTACTTTCGCAAATAAAGGTGAGCATAAGAAAGCACACATTATCGAAGAAATAGAAAATAATGATGGAGAACTAGTTTATAAGGCTGATTTCTCTCCAGTTAAAGTATTCGAAGAATCTACAAGTTATCTAATCGTCGATATGCTTGGGGACGTAATCAATAAGAGTTACGGTTTATCTCATGATATGCCAAGTAAACTTAAATTTAATTCTAAAAACTTATTTGTAAAAACAGGGACTTCTGAGTATTATAAAGACCTATGGGTTGTTGGTGGTTCTACAAAAATAACAGTTGGGCTTTGGAATGGATACGATAGTCCAGCAAAAGTGCCAAGTTATGACTATGCTCAAAGAAGCTGGATTGCAGTCATGAATGCTATTTATACACTTGATAAAAATCTAATCGCTCCAGATACTGCCTTTAGCCGACCTAAATCAGTTGTTGATGCAAGTATCAATGGTTATAACAATGCAAAAGGTGGTACAAAAGATATAGTACCAAATGGCTTTAAAGAGCTATCTAAAGAAAAAACACTGGCGAAATTTGGTTATAACATAGATAAAGGTATTTCATTCAGCGATCCTTCAAAAGTCGTTGTAACAAAACCTGTTCAAAAAGAAGAGAAGAAAGAAGATAAAGACAAAAAGGATAAAAAAGAAGAGAGAGAAGAACGTACAGTAACAATTACTGAAACTTCCCCTCCACCTGTCTTAAGACCAACTGTTATTACAGAAGAAGATGAAGAATAACATAAAAAGAGGATCGGGCATTTTGCTCAATCCTCTTTTTTATTTATTTTTATTATTTAAGCGCGTCTTACTCTCCTAATGCATCGTATAAAGCTGGAAGATCATGCGCCTTAGCAATCTCTCCCCAATTCCCTACATCATTTAGACCATTTGCATGCGTTACAGTATAAATAACTTTAGTTAATGTGTAAAATTCCTGTAATGGTTTTAATAAATTCTTAAGGTTTGATTTATTAAAATCACACATCACTTTTTCATAAAGAGTCGTTGCCGTTTTACTATCTGTACAATTTATTACATCATCAGGTATAATACCCGCGTGTGCCAAGTACAATAAGTAATTATAAACAGCCCTAAATGTTCTATATGAATCTGTAATTCCTACTTCACTAGATATCTTTTTACCTTTTTTATAAGAAAAATTACTTATTTGTTGTTGAATTGGATTTTTAATTTTTTCTACAAGTAATCCTATAAATTCATCTGTTACCTGTTTTTGATTTTCAACAACATCATCGGGAGTGATATTTTTCTCTATTAATCTATTATAAAAGTCACAGAAAATCTTATCTAATTCATACGTATCTTCTTCTGTCAGATACTCTTCAGGTGCAACAAAATTCTTGATTAGCGCAGGAAATTCTATAGTCTTTCCTACATGAAATGTTCCTACAGTCATATTTAACGATTGTATAAAATCATTTTTTCTTACAAAATTATATATATGATGGGCATTTTTTGCATAATAATTAGAAGTAAATTCTTGGAGTTTATTTGTCTCCTCTAAATCTTTTTCTAGAAAATACTCTTCTAATTTTTTATTATATTTTTTGTCATATTTTCTAAGTTGTTTTAACTGTGGTAATGCTGTGTTAAATGTATAGACTCTTTGATATATTTGTTTTAACAATTCTACTGTAATTGCTATGTGGCCTCCAAGAGAATGACCTGCAGCGACCTTATAACAAGAATCAAAGTCAACAATTTTTCTTTTTAAAAACTTGGTAAATTTACACGCAGAATCTATTTGACTAGTATTCTCACCCGATACTATTCCAGTATAATTGTAAAACCAATCGCTAATATCTTCACTCTCACTACCTCTATAAATAACAAGAAGTTCTTTAAGTTCTGGAATATATATTGCTGTAGCTTGAAACCCATTTTTCGTAATCTTTGGAATTGATATTCCACTATTATATACTTCAATATCTTCAAATGTTTTTCCAGTTATATCTTTTATAATTCTTTTTATTTTATATTCTGCTGTACTTTGTTTCTTATTTCCTTTAATTAAATAATCATACTCCGCTAATTTCGCAATAAGCAAAGGATTATGGAAAAATCTTAACATCGTCAAATCACCTCTTTTATATAAAAACAATTATAACATATTTTATAGAGAATATAAAAATTCTATATCTTCCCAAGTAATGAGAAAATATAGAATTTTATTAAATATTATACGTTAAATCTAAATAACATGATGTCGCCGTCTTTTACTTCGTATTCTTTACCTTCAAGACGAACACGACCAGCTTCTTTAGCTTTTGGCATACTTCCGTATTCAACTAAGTCATCATAACTTACAGTTTCAGCACGGATGAATCCACGCTCGAAATCAGAGTGGATAATTCCAGCACATTCTGGTGCTAACATACCTTTTTTGAATGTCCATGCACGTACTTCTTGTACACCTGCTGTGAAGTATGTTGCTAATCCTAATAAGCTGTAACTTGCTTTAATTAGTTTATCTAATCCACTTTCATCAATTCCTAATTCTTCTAAGAACATTGCTTTTTCTTCATCTTCTAATGAAGCCATTTCTTCTTCAATCTTCGCACAAACTACGATTACTTGGCTTCCTTCACTTGCAGCAAACTCACGTACACTTGCAACGTGTTTGTTAGAATCAACGTCTAGTAAATCATCTTCACTTACGTTAGCAACATAAAGCATAGGTTTCATTGTTAATAAATGTAATCCTTTTGCGATTTTTTGCTCTTCTTTATCGAATTCTAAAAGTCTAGCTGGTTTTTCTTCTTTAAGAATGTCGCGAACTTTAGAAAGTACTGCAAATTCTGCAACAGCATCTTTATCTTTTTGTTTAGCTTGTTTTTCAACACGTCCGATACGTTTTTCAACACTTTCTAAGTCGGCTAAGATTAACTCTAGGTTAATAACTTCAATATCGTATAATGGATCTACTCCACCAGCAACGTGAGTAATATTTTCATCTTCAAAACATCTAACAACTTGACAAATTGCATCTACTTCACGAATGTGACTTAAGAATTTATTCCCTAATCCTTCACCTTTAGATGCACCTTTTACGATACCAGCGATATCAGTAAATTCGAATGATGTTGGTACTGTTTTTTTAGGTTCTACTAGTTCTGTTAATTTATTTAATCTGTGATCTGGTACTTCTACAATTCCTACGTTTGGATCAATTGTTGCGAAAGGATAGTTCGCTGCTAATGCTCCTGCTTTTGTAATTGCGTTAAAAAGTGTACTTTTTCCTACGTTTGGTAATCCTACTATTCCGGCTGTTAATGCCATAGTATTAATCACTCCTTTTCTTCATTAATTTCTTATATTACTTAGGCCTTGCCTACTCAACTTAACTATTATAACATAAAACACAAAACTTATCATTTAATATTATGCTAATTAAAAATATTTTTGCTAATAATCACTAATTTTATATATTAGTATAGTAAAAGATACTAACTATTACAAAAGTACGTACTTTACAAAATTTATTTTGGTATGTAAAATATATTACAAGATATAAATTTTTTTGAAAAAATTAAAAGGATAATAATTAACTATGAAAAAATATAATTCAAACATAAAACTTGGTACAGCAACACTTAATGTTGTAAACTTTGACAAACAACTTAAATTCTATACAGAAGCATTGGGTATGACTGTAATTTCTAAAAACGAAACTGAAGCTACTTTAGGTACTTCAGATAATACTCCGCTTCTTCACTTGAAAAAAGTTGATGGGCCTCTAGTACGTTCTTACGGATTATATCACATAGCATATCTTGTTCCAGATGAACAAAGTCTAGCTAATATCTTACGCCACTTTATAGATTCTAATATACCTTTAGATGGTGGCTCTGATCACGGCTATAGTAATGCCCTTTATCTAAGTGATATCGAAGGTAATGGAATAGAAGTATATTATGATAAAGATGAAAGTACTTGGGATATAAAAGAAGATGGTAGAATCATAGGAGTAACAGAACCTATCGATGCTACTCACCTACTTGATATTTCAAAATCTGTAGTGCCTTATACTTTACCAGTAGGAACTATTATTGGTCATGTTCATCTAAGTGTTCAAAACTCTACCGTTTCTTCTAACTTCTATCAAAAAATACTAGGATTCAGTGATAAATTCACGGTGGCTAGTGCTAGTTGGATTGCTTACGGAAATTATCACCACCATCTAGCTGTTAATAACTGGGGAGGTCCTCATCTAAGTCTTAGACAAAAAGGTACTCCCGGATTAGATCATTTTGAAATAATATTTATTGATGAAGATTCTTATAATAAAGTAGTAGAAAATATTAAAAATAATAATACTAAAATCATCTCTGAATATGATAATAAGATTATTATCAATGATTCTAATGGTATTGAAATTCATTTAATAAAAGAAGTATAATATCTAAAAGTCTTTACGTGGGTGACTCCTCAAAATCGATTTCTCCAAAATCACGATTTTCGAGTCACTCCCTTTTAGTTTTTAGTCGCTTATTTCCCTAGCTTTATGATATAATAAGAATATTATATTATCATAAGGAGGACCTATGCAGGATTTTATAGCACAATTTGGTAGCTTTGCACCTATAGTTTTTTTAATACTAGCATCTATATTACCAATATTTTTATTCCCACCAGGGATATTTTCTGCGATTGGTGGTTATTTATTTGGTTTTACTCATGGTTTTATCCTTTCGATAATTGCATCAATAATCTATACTAGCGTGATGTTTATCATTTCAAGATATTTCGCCAGTGATTATGTAGAAAAATACTTAGCAAAAAAACTATCTAAAAAACAATACGATACAATTTTTGGTATAAGTGAAAATAAACTAACAATGTTTCTAATAATCTATAGATTAATCCCAGTTCTTCCAAACAGTGTTATCTGTTACTCATATGGTTTAACTAGAATATCTTTTAAAAAATATTTTATCGGTAACATTATAGGCCTGATTCCTGGAAAAATGATTTGGTTACACTTCGGTACAACTCTTAACAACATTGGAAGTATAGAATTTTTATACGGTATAATTATTGTTTTATCTTTTGTCTTTATCAGTTCTAAAGTAGCAAAGCAATTTAATAAATAATATTAATAAAAAGCTAATGATTCTATTTAAAGATTCACTAGCTTGTTTATATGGGTCTATAATAATTCCCCCCTGAAAAGGGGTAGTTTTATCTTAATTTTTAACTTTTTCTTTTTTTATTATACTTGTTAATGTTAAAGTTACACCAACTATTACTACATAAATCAATTCTTTAGTAGCTAGATTCCAAGCACCTTGACCAAAGTATAAAATATTTTTTACTCCGTCAAATAACATACGCATTGGTAACCATGGTAACACCCAATCTGTATAGAAACTACTTAGCATTTCAGGTTCTAATGATAGCAATGGCATTGCAAAGAATAATAGTAAAGCAGACAGTGGAGCTCCTGCTAGTCCTATTAAGCTAATTGTACCAAAGATTATCGTCATAAATGTGAATGTTGCAATACTTAAAAATGTTGCAATACCTGAATAATTATCTACTGTCACTCCTAAAATCCTTTCTGAGAAATACGGAGCCAGTAAGCCTAGTGTTATAGAAACTAAACCTAATATACATAGTTGAACTATTTTTTGTACTGCTTTATCTTTAATTGAGTTCTCTTCTTTACGACTATACATAAATAATATAATACTTCCTGCTAAAGAAGTTATCCAAATTGGTAAAAAATATACTGATGGAGCAGTTGAGAAATCACCAGTAGTATTAATATTCTCTACGTTAACTCTAACTGGATTCATTAAGTTTCCAATTACTTTTGCTGGTAAAGGCTTATTTGATGCTTCAGCTTGTTTTATTATTTGTGTGCTAACCATCTTCCCACTATTATTCACAACCTGTGTAAGAATTTGTGAGACTTGAGCTGAAAGTTGGCTATTCATACCTTGGTTAACAAGTACTGTGAATTCAGGGGTTTGTGGATTAGAAGACACTAATGTAGCTAAAGATTTTGTGTAATTTTCTGGAATAACAATTGCACCATAGTATTCTTTATTATTCATTTTTTCTATAGCTTCATCTTTACTACCTACTTCTATCCATTTTACACTAACATTATCATTTAAAGTTGATCTTTCTTTAAGTTTTTCTATCATCGTAGCAGTTGTTTCATTTTTATCTTGATTTACTATTGCGAGAGGTAAATCTGTAATTTTTGGATTTACTGTTGGTATTTGAGTACTCATAATTATACTCAATACTACTACGGCAACAGAAAGAAGTATTCCTGTTATTTTTCCATATTTTTTCATTTTCTTTTCCTCTATTTCGATTATATATATTTTTATTCTTTTTATTCAAAATTCTTTCTTTATATTTTTTGCAACACCTTGTTGCTCTTTTGATGGTTTTATTATATAATTTTTATGAATAAAAAACGAGAGTCAAATTACTACAAATTGTTGCATTTTAGACAAATTATTATAATTTGTTTCTTATTTAATATAAAAAAGAGGATATTTCTATGGTATATAAAAAAAAAATAACAAAAACTCAAAAAAAATTCGAAGAATCATTACTTAAATTAATGGAAACAAAAAAATTCGAAGCGATTACTGTTAATGATATTACGGAACTTGCAAATGTTAATCGTTCAACATTTTATAGGCATTATTTTGACAAATATGAATTGTTAGAAAAAATTGAAGATAATATTTTAAATGATGTTCTTACTTATCAATCTAATATCATAAATAAAATCAATAAAAATGAGATTACTAAAGACTTTAAACTTACAGACTATGTTAGTACTGATACAAACCTTTTTATTGTATACGAAGGACGTTTAAATGAAATAAAAATATTGCTGGGTCACAACGGAAGTAACAGCTTTAGAAAAAAAATTCGTCTTACTATGCTTGATATTTTCAAACAAACATCTAATCTTACAAATTTAAATGCTAGAAATCAAGAAATAGAATTGTTATTTCAATTTTTAGTTGGAAGTTTTATGTCTATATTAGATTACTGGACAGATAATCAGGAGTTAACACCTACTGAACTTTTCTTATTTTACAGTTCTTTGTATTCTAATGGAGTAGTCAATTTTCTAAAGGACAAAATGATATAACAAAAAAGACAACAAAACATGTGTTTGTTGTCTTTCATTGATATTAAGAATGTTTTTCTAATATTTTTTTTATTTTTTTATTAAACTCACGTCTTGGCATCATGATATTATTATCACACTTTAGGCATTTTATCTTTATGTCTGCACCCATACGTGTAATTTGCCATCTATTTGTGCCACAAGGGTGTTGTTTTTTCATTTCAACTATATCATTTAATTCATATTCCATAATCCAACCTCCTATTTTTCCTCATTTGATGTTAATAAAGATTTAAACTCATTATAGAAATCACGTCGTAATCTCGTTTCGATTTCATTTTTCTTTCCTACTTTAGCTTTTCCAATTACATGTATCGTAACAACATTATCTGCAATTTTTTCTATATAATCGATGTGTAATTTATCATTTTTATATAATAAATCATGATATTCTTTAGAGTTATTAGCATTACCAATAACTTTATTAACTCTCTCTTCAACTTTTTCAATAGACTCATCAATCTTAATTGGTAGTTCTACTAGTGCTAAGTTATACATTAAAGAATAGTTTACTACTTGATTAATAGTCCCATTAGGTATGAAGTATACTTCACCATCTTTAGAACGAATTTTCGTAGAGCGTAATCCAAGTGACATTACATAACCTCCAGCAATAAAGGCCGCTTGATTATAAATTTTAACATTATCACCTACATCAAATTGTCCTTCAAGAATGATAAAAAATCCAGATATAATATCTTTAACTAAACTCTGTGCACCAAAACCAATAGCTACCGATGCTATACCTGCACTGGCCACAATACTCGTAGTATTAACTCCTAAGATTGATAAAACTTGAAAAAACGCAATAAAATAGATTGTATAACGAACTGCACTTTTAACAAGTTTGTGTAACGTTTCTGATCTTTTCTCATTAAACTTTATATTAAATTTCTTATTGGCATTATCACTCGTTGTCATCAGATAATCAATAATTTTATTAAAGATACGAACTAGAATTGATGCAATAATAAAAATTCCAATTATAAGTAATAGTTTTTCTAAAACTGCAATAAATAAATCAGTGTTACTTAATGAAGTTTTGACTTTTTCAATAATGTTCATAATTACTCATCCTTGAATAACGAAATAATACGTTCAAATTCATCATTATCTTTGAACTCAATTTCAATCTTACCTTTTTTATTACGACCTTGTTTAATCGTTACAGACGTTCCAAGACGCTTTTTAAGAATGTTTTCCTGCTCTTCTATAAAAATATCCTTAGCCTTCGTTTTCTTGACCTCTTTCGGTTTCAGTAACTTCGCTACATATTCTTCTAATTCACGAACAGACATTTTTCTTTCAACTACTAAAGCGCAAACCTCTTCCATAGCTTTTTTTGTTTTTAATGAAAGTAACGTTCTTGCGTGAGCTGCACTTATGACTCCTTGCTCAAGTTTATTTTTAATTTCTGTTGGTAGCTTTAATAGTCGTAAACTATTTGCTATATAAGGTCTACTTTTCCCAAGTTTCTTAGCTAATTCTTCTTGCGTTAATGACATCTTATCCATCAGATTTTTATAACTTTCTGATTCTTCTAAAGCAGATAAATCTTCACGTTGTAAGTTTTCTAATACAGCAAAGACCATCATTTCTTCATCTGTCATCTCTTTAATAATAGCTGGAATTTCTTTTCTACCTAGCAGTTCAAACGCTCTATAACGACGCTCACCTGCTATAATGTAATACCCTTTTACAGCTTTTTTTACAATAATAGGTTGTAATAAACCATTTTTTTCGATAGATTCTTTTAATTCATTTAATTTTTCTTCATTAAAATAAGTACGTGGTTGATATGGGTTCTTTTTGATATCATCAAGTGCAATTTCCACTATTTTATCATTATCCGTAACTATCTCAACATTTTCTGTAGCGAAAATAGCATCAAGTCCACGTCCTAAACCTTTACCTAATTTCTTAGCCACGTTCAATCACCTCTTTAGCTAATGATAAATATTGTTTTGCTCCATTAGAATTTTTCGCATATTCAATAATTGGTTCACCAAAACTTGGGGCTTCACTTAAACGTACAGTTCTTGCGATAACAGTTTCAAATGCTTTATCTTTGAAATGCTCTCTTACTTGTTCAGCCACTTGATTAGATATATTTGTTCTACTATCAGTCATAGTAAGTAATACCCCAAAAATATCCAATTTAGAATTAAGATGCTTTCTTACTATATTAAATGTATTCATAAGCTGACTAAGGCCTTCTAAGGCGTAATATTCTGTCTGTACAGGGATAATTACTCCATCAGCTGCAGTTAATGAATTTAATGTAATAAGCCCTAAAGATGGTGGACAATCGATTACTACATAATCATACTTATCTTTAATTTCAGATATTGCATTTTTCATGCGTTGCTCACGGCTAATTGCTGAGACAAGCTCAACTTCTGCCCCCGCCAATGCAATACTAGAAGGTACAATATCCAGATTTTCATAAGCTGTTTTAATTATTACATCATTAATATTAACTTCATCTACAAGGATATTATAAATTGATTGGCTTATAGCTGCCTTATCAACACCAACACCACTAGTTGCATTAGCCTGTGGATCAGTATCAATTAATAATACTTTCTTTTTAAGATGAGCTAACGAAGCTGCTAAATTTATCGAAGTAGTTGTTTTTCCTACTCCACCTTTTTGATTACATATCGCTAATATTTTCATCATTTACCTCTTTTTTGGCAAAGCGTGGCACAGTAACTTTAATAACCACACTTTCCATAGTTTCTTCTTCTTCTTTGTTTAAATTTATATTATATTTCTCTTCCAGTTTAGCTATCTCTTTTATAAGCTTAGCTATAATTTTTTGTCCATCATAATTTACAGTTGGATTAAATACTTTAGTATCTTTTTTAATCTTTAAATATGTATCAATTTTTTCTTCAGTTTGAGATACATTAAGATTTTGTGATAAAATTTGAATCAATAACTTCTCCTGAGCAGAAGAATCTAGCTTAACCATAGCACGGCCATGACGTTCAGTAATCTTCTTAGTATTAATTGCATCAATAACCTTTTTACTTAATTTTAATAATCGTAATTTATTAGCTACAGTCGCTTGAGTTTTCCCTAAAGACTTAGCAAGCTCGTCTTGAGTAAGTTTATTAATTCTAAGTAATTCTTGATAAGCATGTGCTTCCTCAATTGGCGTTAACTCTTCTCTTTGAATATTTTCAATTAATGCAAGAGTTGCCATCTGTTCATCTGTTAATTCCTTAACAATAGCCTTAGTTGTAGCATATTGTAAATACTTAATAGCTCTTAAACGTCTTTCCCCAGCAATAAGTTCATAGAAACCATTTCCCATGTCACGAACTGTAATAGATTGAAGTAAACCATTTTGCTTGATTGATTCAGCAAGTTCTTTGATCTTTTCTTCAGTAAATTCACGTCGTGGTTGATATTTGTTCGGAACAATCTTTTCAACTAAAATCTCTCTAAGTACATCATCATCAGAAATACCAACTTTTTCTGCTCTCTGTGTTAAATCATATAGCTTACTAAATGGTTTTACACTCTCTGTCATATTTTACCTCCTATAACTTTATATACACTAATACAATATCATATTTTAAAATAATTGTCAAAAATATTTCCCGATATTCACTATCGAATAAAGCTTATAAAACAATACTTTAAAAGAATATTTCCGAAGTAAAATAAACAATCTTTTAAAGACAATAAAAAAAAGTGTAATCATAAATGATTACACCTTGTACAGGGACGGCAGGAATCGAACCCACACCAAAGGTTTTGGAGACCTTTGTTCTACCGTTAAACTACGTCCCTAAGAATGGTGGGAAGAAGTGGATTCGAACCACTGAACCCGAAGGAGCGGATTTACAGTCCGCCGCGTTTAGCCTCTTCGCTATCTTCCCAATATATAAAAAAAATGCCGGCCAGAGGACTTGAACCCCCGACCTACTGATTACAAGTCAGTTGCTCTACCAACTGAGCTAGGCCGGCAACATGGTGCCTCGAGACAGAGTCGAACTGCCGACACATGGAGCTTCAATCCATTGCTCTACCAACTGAGCTATCGAGGCATTATTTAATTTTGACATAAAAAAATGGCGGTCCCGACGGGAATCGAACCCGCGATCTCCTGCGTGACAGGCAGGCGTGATAACCGCTACACCACGGGACCTAGTATTAAAAATTGCGGGAGATGGATTTGAACCATCGACCTTTGGGTTATGAGCCCAACGAGCTGCCAGACTGCTCCATCCCGCGATAATAAAAATGGAGGAGGAAAGGGGATTCGAACCCCTGCGAGCTTTTACACTCCTGTCGGTTTTCAAGACCGATCCCTTCAGCCGGACTTGGGTATTCCTCCTTGATTAATGGTGGACTCTGCAGGACTCGAACCTGCGACCGATCGGTTATGAGCCGATAGCTCTAACCAACTGAGCTAAGAGTCCGTGTTCCTGTGAATTCACTAACTATTATTGGTGGCGGCAGAGGGGATCGAACCCCCGACCTTACGGGTATGAACCGTACGCTCTAGCCAGCTGAGCTACGCCGCCAATAAAGGCTAAATTCATTATTTAAAATGGTGGAGCCTAGCGGGATCGAACCGCTGACCTCCTGCGTGCAAAGCAGGCGCTCTCCCAGCTGAGCTAAGGCCCCAAATTAATAATGTTTATATATATTTTCAATGGTCGGGAAGACAGGATTCGAACCTGCGACCCCTTGGTCCCAAACCAAGTGCTCTACCAAGCTGAGCTACTTCCCGTGATTTTAAATGGCGCGCCCAAGAGGAGTCGAACCCCTAACCTTTTGATCCGTAGTCAAACGCTCTATCCAATTGAGCTATGGGCGCTAATATAATGGTGCCGAGGACCGGAATCGAACCGGTACGGTATTGCTACCGCAGGATTTTAAGTCCTGTGCGTCTGCCAGTTCCGCCACCCCGGCACTATATTAACTATTGGAGCGAAAGACGGGATTTGAACCCGCGACCCTCACCTTGGCAAGGTGATGTTCTACCCCTGAACTACTTTCGCGAATATTTAGAAATGGTGCGGGTGAAGGGAGTCGAACCCCCACGCCGTGAGGCGCTAGATCCTAAGTCTAGTGCGTCTGCCAATTCCGCCACACCCGCAAAAGAATGGTGAGCCATGAAGGACTCGAACCTTCGACCCTTTGATTAAAAGTCAAATGCTCTACCAACTGAGCTAATGGCTCTAAATTTTAAATGGTGCCGGCCAGAGGACTTGAACCCCCGACCTACTGATTACAAGTCAGTTGCTCTACCAACTGAGCTAGGCCGGCATAAATGGTGGAGGTTAACGGGATCGAACCGCTGACCCCTTGCTTGTAAGGCAAGTGCTCTCCCAGCTGAGCTAAACCTCCATATCAAAAG